>JBBRVA010001059.1:0-2525 GCA_038247295.1 Caldilineales bacterium
CGTGGCCACACCCGTAATAATCGTGCCGTCCACAGGCACAATCTGCCCCGCATGTAAAACTAAAGTGTCGCCGATCTGTAGCTGTTCAAAGGGAATTTCGATCTCGTTGCCATTGCTGCGCACCCAGACCTTAGCGGGCTGAAGTTGAAACAGGTTGACCAAGTTATTGCGCGACTGATTTTCGCTAATTGCTTTGACCTTTAGCATTAGGCCAAACAGGACCGACCCCACTGCACCAGCCGCGGCGTAGCCACCCAACCACAGATAGAGGCTGTAGACACAGAGGAGATGAATGGCGCCCAGGCGCTTTGTTTCCTTCCACTGGCAATAGGCATAGGGATACTTGGCGCTCGACGCCAAGATGCCGACGGCAATCGCCAGTGGCATCAGCGGTGCAAAGACCCACTGACCCATGAGCGCGAGCCCTAAGGCAAGCAGACCGGTACCAAAACGGCGGTTGGCCGCCCGTTCATCCCGGGTCAAGGCAAACGATTCTTCCCGCAGCATATCCTGTAATTGGGTGTGACGTGTTTTTCCCAATAGCGGGTCGATATAGACTTGCACAAACCGCTGGTAATGTTCATCGACTACCCCAAGCTGAGTGATGATCTCTTGTTTAATGTCTTGTGATCTACTCTGTTTTTGGTTGTTATCGTATGCAAGCTGTTTGTCGACCAACGTATCAATTAAAGTAGTCGGCTTGCGTTTCTTACCGAAGGCAACGCCCGCACCCAGAATTCCGCCGGCGCCGGCCATAGAAAGTAGTGAAAACATTGATACTCCTTAAAAATTACAAAGCTGACTACAACCAGCGTCGGAATTGCCACCCGCACACGGCGGTTTCGCCATAGACCTATAAAACTGCGTACAACCAAAGCTAAGCAGGAAACTTCACAATTTAGTACAACCACAATGAATCGCCTACTTTGCCGTGTGGAAGCGAGGAGTGCGCCGCGCGTTCAACTACTCGCGTGACCACTCCTCGATGTTCCACATCTGGGAATCCCAGCCGCCGTTCATGCGCACACCTTGCAGGCTGTTCGTCCTGGCCGAGACGCTGCCCCGATGGACTAGCGGGATATGGTAATATTCCTGCACAATGATGTCGTTCAATTGCTTGACGATCTCATCCCGTTCGGGCCCGACCGGCGTGGTGGTCAGCACGGCAAAGAGGGCATCAAATTCCTCGCTACAACCGCGCCAGTGGTTGGCGCCGGACCAATTGTTTTCCTTGCTGGCAATGAATTCACACTGCATTTGGGCAAGATAGGATTGCGGATCTACTTCGCCACCGTTGTTGTACATCTCCAGATCGGCGTAGAACTTCTGCATGGTGTCCGGGCTGCTGGGATCACCGCCAAAGTAGACTCCGGCGTCTACATTTTTCAACTCGGCCTCGATGCCGATCTCCAGCCACCACTGCTGAACGAGCGCCTGGATCTTCTGGCGCACACCGTTGGTAGAGGTTTGATAGAGCACCTTCAGCGGCGTCCCTTGATACTCGCGAATGCCATCATTGTCGGTATCGACTACGCCGTTCTGCTCTAACAAGGCAATGGCGCCGGCGATATCCTGGACCAGACAACCGTCATTGGCGGTAGAAACATAGTTCGGCGGGTTGGGAATGAGGTTGCAGGTAGGCGCGGCAGCCGACCCGAAAAGTTGCTCTGCGATCACTTTGCGGTCGATCGCCATGGACATCGCCTGGGGAATTGGTTTGAAGGTCAGGAACGGGTGTGGGTTGTTGCCATTGTCCCACTCGGAGCGCATCTCATCCAGCGCGGGATCGGGATTGGCCTGATTGACCACGATCCGTTCGACATTGGTGGCCAGGTTGGCCATGAGCACACCGTTACCGGTGGCTTCCATCTCGGCCAGAATCTGTGGCTCGACCAGCAAGTTCCAGGCATAGTCGACTTCGCCGGTTTCAAACAAGGCACGCGCCGCCGCCGCCGCGTCACCGCCCCCCTTAAAGACTACACGGTCGAAGAAAGCCGCCTCACCGCGCCAGTGTGGGTTGCGCACAAAGGTCGCGACATCGTTGACCTTAAACTCCTCGATCATATAAGGGCCCGTGCCGTGGGGGGCCAGATTCTGCTCATTGCAAGTCTGCGCAGCGGCGCCGATGCAATCCTGGAATTGGGCTTTCTGAATGAGCGCGCCGCCATAATTGGTTACGAACGGCAGATAGGGATAGGGAGTCGGACCCTCAAATGTGATCTTTACGGTCAGGTCATCCACGGCCTCCACAGAGGTTACACTGTCGTAGCGCGCAAGGCTAGTACAGCCGGTGTCAGGCGCTGTACAATACTGCCAGTTAAAGACTGCATCCGCAGCCGTCAACGGTGTGCCGTCCGACCACTTCACGCCTTCGCGCAGCTGCCAGGTGATGCTGGTCAGATCCTCGGCGATGCCGCCGTTTTCCAACGTGGGAATCTCGACGGCTAGCGCCGGCACCAATTCCCCTTCCGGCGTGATATTGGCCAGCGGTTCATGCATGAGCGCAGAGACATCCTGATCCTTGC
>JBBRVA010001060.1:0-2524 GCA_038247295.1 Caldilineales bacterium
CGGTGACGGCATCCATATACATTTCGGCCCGGCCCCCTGTGCCGACCAGGGCATAACGTTTACGTTGATCTGTCATTGTATTTTATCTTTCTGATTGAAATGTTAATAACCCAACGTTTTATCCACCACATTACGCAGCGGCTCGCCGGCTCGATAGCGGCGCAAGTTGTCGAGAAAAATCGCCATCGCCCGCTCGTCATAGATCGGCGTGGCGCCCGCATAGTGGCCAGTGATGATCACATTCTCCATCGCCCACAGCGGTGAATCTGGCGGCAGCGGCTCGCTGGCAAAGACATCCAACCCCGCACCGGCGAGCCTGCCTTCCTGCAAAGCGCGTACCAAGGCTGGTTCGTCGATCACACCGCCGCGCCCGATGTTGACGATGTAGGCAGTCGTTTTCATTGCTTGCAACTCCGCTTCCCCGATCAGATTGCGCGTCGCCTCGGTCAAGGGTACGGTGATGACGACAAAGTCTGCCTGGGGTAGCACTTCAAGCAACGCCTCGGGTGCAAACATCGCCTCGACGCCTGGTGTACTCACATCAGCATTTTGGCGAACGCCCAGGACGCGCATGCCCAATCCATGCGCCATCAACGCCGTGCGTTCGCCAATCGCGCCGACACCGATCAGCACCATCGTTTTGCCAGCCAGTTCAAAAATCCGACTCCATTCTGGCTGTTGCCATGCGCGCTGGGTTTGGCCGCGGATCGCCTGAGGTAACGCGCGGGCAAAGGCAAAGAGATAGGCCAGAATGTGCTCGCTGATCGGAATGGCATGCACGCCGGAACCAGTGGTAATCACCAGGTCCGACGCGACCACTTCCGGGTAATGGAGCAACCAATCTGCCCCCGCGCCCCATTGCTGAAACCAGCGCAACTTGGGCGCTTGCGTCATTAACGCCTGCGGAAATTGTTTGACCGCAATCTCGATCGTAGCCAGTGCGTCCTCGATCGCCCGCCGCTCCGTGGTCACCAACAAGCGCATGTCCGGCGCCAGCGCCTGGATTTGGGCCAGATCGTCGGCAGAAAGCGTATTCGGTTCAAAACCAAGTAGCATTGTGTTCATAGGAAAATTTTAACGCAAAGCCGCGAAGAGGCAAAGACGCAAGCAAAAGCATCGAGAAGCTTTATAAAAACTTTGCGCCACTGCCTCTTTGCACCTTTGCGTTAAGCTTTGCACTTAAGGCAGTAAAAGAACTTTACCCTTCGTGTTACGCCCTTCCAGGTAACGATGGGCGTCGGCGGCATCGGCCAGGGGGAAGGTCTTGTCGATGCGCACGTCGAGCTTACCGCTACCCTGTTTACTGGGCGCCATCCAGGTGAATAGATCGCCGGCGCGCTGCAAGAATTCGTCGCGCGTGGCAATATAGACGCCCAACGTGGGCCGGGTTAGATAGAGCGAACCTTTTTGGTTCAAGATCTGCGGATCAAACGGCTCGACGCGACCGCTGGCTTGGCCAAACAAGACCATGGTGCCACGTGGGCGCAAGCAATTCAAGCTCTTCATAAAGGTGTCTTTGCCCACCGAGTCGTAGACGACGTTAACGCCTTTGCCGTCGGTCAGTTGTTTGACCTCCGTCTCAAAATCGGTCTGCGTGTAGATGATCACATCATCGGCGCCAGCTGCTTTGGCCAGGGTGGCCTTTTCGGCGCTGCCCACGGTGCCGATCACGCGTGCACCGCGCCGCTTTGCCATCTGCACCAATAGCGCGCCAGTGCCGCCAGCCGCGGCATGGATCAGCGCGGTGTCGCTCGGTTGTAGCGGATAGGTGCTGTTGGCGAGATAATGCGCCGTCATGCCCTGTAAAATTACCGCGGCGGCTTCTTCCAGCGCCACACCTGCCGGCACCGTCACCAATTTGGCGACGGCAATCGTCACATATTCGGCATACGAGCCTTGCTGCGTGGCATAGGCAACGCGGTCACCCGGCTTGAATTCAGTGACGCCGACGCCGACCGCGTCGACCACACCGGCGGCTTCCTGGCCCAGGATAAATGGTTTGGGCAGTGGATACCAACCCAGGCGGTGATAGGTGTCGATAAAATTGAGCCCGGCCGCCGCAATCTTGACCCGCGCCTCACCAGGGCCAGGTTCCGGCATGGGAATATCGTCGTAGCGCATCACATCGGCGTCGCCCGTTTCGTGGACGCGAATGGCTTTCATGGTTTTTGTCTCCTTTGGCGTATTTTTACCCGATTTCAAGCGGTCCGGCTATTTTTAACCTGTAAATTCTAGCACAGAGTAGACGGCGAGCCAATCAGGTGGATTGAAAGGGGCGTGTCCATCATTTTTGGGGATTTTCCGCGAGCATAAATTCCGCGGCGAAACCGATCTAGCCGCAGGTCAGGATGAAAAGCGAGAATTACCCCACCCTAACCCTCACTGCCATTAAGGTAAGAAACGTGGCAAGTCGTAGGTGCGGTTACAAACCGCACCTACGAAATTCCTTAACGTAATGGCAGTGACCCTAACCGTTCGCGCCCAAACGGGAGGGTAGGCGGGGGTAAAAAACTCCGCTTCTCTA
>JBBRVA010001061.1:0-2521 GCA_038247295.1 Caldilineales bacterium
ATGCGTAAGACCATTCTACTCCATGACCTGAAGCCTGGACCGTTTCTTCTTTCATGTTGGTTATCCGGGCGCCCGGATGACCGACTCTTTAGATGCCAATTTCGGCAATGAATTGATCCAAAAAGGTTGCCATCGCTGCGCCATCAAAGGGCAGGTCATCCGTCTGGCTGATGGTGATTAGACGCTGGTTTTTACCTTCGGTGCGCCAGATGTACACATGATATGTCAGCCCTACTCCATCCGCTGTAGGTAGATTGAGCACTTTCTGGGCGAGGGCCTGCGCCGCGCTGATTTCGCTCACCTCGACGACGGCGCGCGCTTCGGGGCTCAGTGGGGATAGTTGTTCATCTACCCAGGCTGCCAATGTCGGTGCGCTGATACCAATCGGGTAAGAAAGGGTAACTGCGTAACGATGGTCGCCATAGGGGCCCTCTAGTTGGATTGCCCCTTCATTTGCGCCGGCATCATTAACTGTCCAATCGGCGGGATAGGCAATGTCCCAGGCGCCGCCAAATTGTTGGCGTGTCCACTCACTGTTTACCGTATCGGCCGGTGTCGCTAATGGTGAATCTGGCTCGGCTGCGCTGTTGGGTGGAAGTGTGCCGGCCAATGGTATAGCAAAGGTGAGCCCATCACCCGTGGATGTCGAAGTGAGGGTTAATTGACCATCCGTCAGCGCAAACTGGTCAACCGCTGGCAGGGCTTGTAAATAGCGCTGTTCTTGCTCGGTGATGCTGTTATCCAAACAGGCCCGCAGCGTGCTGATGATTTCACCAAACGCGATCGTGCTCCCTTCTACTTGATAGCTGCCACGGTACGTATTGCAGCCGCCAGAGCCGCCAGCTTGGCTATCCGCGCTGAACTGCAACGTGATCGTGCTGCCGGCAACCACTGGCGTCTCGGAGTCCACCGTGCTGAAAACGACCAGTTGCCAGCTTGTATTAGCCAACGGATCGCTAGCGGCTGTAGAATCTGAATCTACCGATGGTGTCGGTGTGGTGGCTGGCGCGCTAGCATCGGGCGCCGGTGCAACCGGTGTACAGGCGCTTACCAGCAAGCTGATCGACAAGAGTAATGCTTGAATTGAAAGTTTCATATTGATTCTCCTTGCCCTGAACAAGTCCAGATGTATATTGCCAGGGCTCTTCTTATCTCCTCATTGAGCACGGTTGGCGCTATTGCTGACAAAGGTGATCCACAAAGCGCAGGAAAGTACACTTGCTTAGTGAGCCTTCGTGCCGCTTCGTGGATCATAAACCCTTTGAAATGGCTGAACCCTTTAAAATCCAATATCAAACCAATTGGTGCCAAAGATGATTGAGCAGCCAAAGACAATCAAGAGCAGCAGCAATATCGCACCGCACCCAATACCCGAACAGCCGCCGCGGCCAAAGCCGATATTGTCTTGCAGCCAATCAAATACCCAGCCAAGTGCGGCCAATTTCAATAACCCAGAGAGACAGCCAGGTCGTTCTTCCATTATTGCCCCCTTTGTTTTTTACATGGTTTTGTATGTTGAATGTGCCCTTGCAGAAGTGATGGTAGCCTGTTTATCGTCTGCTCTGGCGCAACAATGTTCCAAGCACAAAATAGTAGCAAAAATTTTTAGAATTGACAACATACACAGGTATAAGTCGCGCTCACAGAGTGGGATATAGATGGCAAGCACCGCTGCCAGCTTGCTTGGCGAAAGAGGAGAGTTTAGAGGATAAACGAGGATTTATCGGCGCCACGATGTCCACGGCATGGTTATCAGTCATCAGTGACTAGTGTCGATCCGACACTAGTCACTGATAACCACTTATTACTTACTTAGTGATGGTACGCAGCTTCTCCTGGGAACGCCGCCATCCCTGGCGGCAGCCGGCAGGATGGCGGCGTTCCCAGGAGAAGCTGCGTAAGTCCTATTTTAATGTTACGCCCAGCGGCTGAGTCCCATCTCATATGGGTTAATTAGTCCCGGGTGCGTCGGCCGGGCGCGCACACCCAAGCCTAGGCGTCCACTGCCGGTCGGTTTCAATTCGCCGCGCAGGGTTAATGCGCCATTGTCCGACCCGGTGCGCTCCATCTCGATGACTTGGGGATCAAGCAGATTACCCTGTGCATCTTGCACGCCAGCCACGATTTCTACTGCTACATGGCTTTCTGGCACCGAATTGGGCCACAGACGTGCCTCCACGGTTAATGCTTCACCCACCGTCAGTTGCGGATTGTTTTGGGTGTGCGCTTCCACCTGCAAGGTGGACCAACGTTGGATCATCTGTGCCTTCCACATGGCAACTTCGCGGGCTAGGGCATAGTTGTTGTTGGTAAAGCGGGCTGTATTGGCGGCCGCCGGCAGATAATATTGTGTCGTGTAATCCTTGACCATACGGCGCATGCTATATTGCGGGGCGCAGGTGCGGATCACATTTTTCATCTTCTCCAGCCAGCCGGTGGGCAAGCCATCCTCATTATGCGCATAAAATAGTGGGATGATCTCCTCTTCTAACGTCGTGTAAAGGTTGATCGCGTCGGCCTC
>JBBRVA010001062.1:0-2514 GCA_038247295.1 Caldilineales bacterium
GCCGGCATTCTCTGCGGGCGCAAGGAACTTGTACAAGCGGCCAAACTCAACGGTTTTGTGGGCTACGAGGCACAGCGTTCGCGCAGCCTGGGGCGTGGCTACAAGCTCGATCGCCAAGAGGTGATCGGCGTAACCGTGGCGCTGCGCGAGTGGCTGACGATGGATCACGAAGAACGCTTGCAACAGCAGGTCGAACGCATCGACATGATCTGTCAAGCGCTGGCCGATCTGCCCAATGTGCAGACCGAGCAGGCTTGGAACCCCGAACGCGAGGCGTGGATTCAACTGCGCATCACCGTCGCCGGGGCCGACGACGCCAAGCTCGATGCGATCTGCCAACAGTTGCGCCAGGGCGACCCCAGCATCTGGCTACGCCCTACCTTCGAGGGTGGCCAACTGGCGGTGATGGTCAACACGCTGCAGGAAGGCGAGACCGAGATTGTCGCGCAACGTCTACGCCAGGCGCTGGTAGCCTGAAACTTCCGTTGGGCGTGGTGATTACCGTTATTTGATAACGAATTTTGTACTGCGTGCGCTCATGCGAGCACACGCAGCACAAACGAGGGAACATTACCGGCTGGCGATTGCCCCATCGTGCTGGGCGTGGTCGATCACCTTCTGCGCCACGGCTAGACCAATCGCCTTGCCGGCGACGATCTCATGGCGGAAGTGGATGCCGGCCCAGATGCGTGATTCCAATGCTTCGGTGGCTCTGGCGCGAATCGTCTCGGCGCTAGCGGGGAATTGATTGGCAATCACTTCGGACATGGCGGTGGAACCGCACGCATGACCGGCCGGATAGCTCGGATAGTTGGGCGTTGGGAAGACCGTAGTCAACGTTGCGTCCATCTGGAAGGGGCGGAAATACCAGTAGGCATATTTGCCGTCCCAACAGGCGACAATGGCATCATAGGTAGCGATGCTCATCAGGGCATAGGTGCGGGCGGCGCGCACAGGGTTGGCATCCTGCCCCTGCTCGAACATGCGTAGGCTAGCAAAGGTGTACCAACTCTCGAAGGCGCCATCTGCCATCTGCCAATAGGCCGCCTTTTGGTTGGTCTGCCAGGTGCGGGTAAACGTCATCACCTCTTGCAGTTCGGCGGCCAGCTCTGGTGAATCGTAGGCCAACGGTGGGCCAGGGCGTAGTTCATCACCGGAAGCTAACACCCAGGTCTGCCACTTGCCGGCCGTCGGCTCACCCGGCTTCTCGCCTGTCCAGTAGCCGTCACCGGTCGGGATCACACCATCCCAGGCGGGTAGGGCATCGTCTACTTGGGCACGGGCAATCACTTGTTGCGCCACCTGGCGTCCCAGTTCCAGCCCCGCCGCTACATCACTGGGGAAGTGCGCACCGGCTACCACACGGGAATCAGCCGCTGCCTGCGCCTTAGAACGTGGACTGCGCGGCCTCGCCCGTTTTTACCGCATCACCGGCTCGATCCGCACCGGTGCCGAAAGTTTTCAGCTGGCCAGCGAAGCCTGTCGCCGCGCCGGGGCGAGCCATGCGCTTTTGCGTGGTTATTTGTTGATCGAAGTGGGGCGCTTTCAGCACTGGCTGGCCGACTTTGCCGCCGGCATCGCTGCGGCCCAGGCCGCGCTGACCCTGGCGCAAACGGGCGGTTCATTGGCGCTAGAAGCCGCTGCGCACACTTGTCTAGGGCTACTTTTTGTGCAACAAGGCCGCTATCGCGAGGCTCGCCCCCATTTGGCAGCCGCCATGCCCCTGCTTGCCAACGGACAACCGAACCGGTGGCCAGCGAGCCTGCTGCCATTCGCCACCATGGCGGCGAATTTTAATGCGGTGCTGGGGCGTGCGGCCTTTGGCGAAGGTGATTACGCCGCCGCGCAACAACACATGGCGCGCGCCCTCCAGATCTATCGCGAACAGGGCGATCGCTGGGAAGAGGCCCAGTTGCTCAGCTTTTTTGGCGTCGTTAGCTATCACCTGGGCGATATCGAAACCGGCCAGCGGCAGCTTGAGACTGGCTTGCAACTCTGTCGCAGCATGGATGACGAGTTGGGCGAGGCGACGATTTTGCAAAATCTGGGTGGGTTGGCCGCCGAGGCGGGTGATTATGTGGCCGCCCAGGGCTGGTTTCAGCGCCATGTTCGCATGATGCAGGAACGGGGCATTCGCCAGCGCGAAAGTGCGGGGTTAAGCAATCTGGGGTTGGTGGCCCACTATTTGGGGCAACCGGCGGCCGCGCGCCAACATTTTGCAGCCGCGCGCGCGCTCAGCCGTGAAATCGGTGACGCCGAGGGCGAAGGTATGGGGCTGATTTACCTTGCCTTGTTGCAACAGCAGGCCGGGGATTATGCCGCCGCGCAGAGTAGCAGCCAACAAGTATTACAAATTGCCCAGGCGCAAGCGTATCGCTTGCTGACAGCGGATGCTTGGTTGCAGCTCGGCCATGCGCAGGTGGGGCTGGGCGCGCATGGTGGCGCGATCGCGGCTTATCAACAGGCGATTGTTTTGCAAAATGAACTGGGCCACCGCCACATGACAATGGAAGC
>JBBRVA010001063.1:0-2513 GCA_038247295.1 Caldilineales bacterium
CAGGTGCGCCGCATACACCGCTTCATCGCCGCCGACCAACACCGTAATATCACCTGCCGCCGCCTTGTGGACACCACCGGTCACCGGTGATTCCAAACAAGTAATGCCCCGCTCGGTGGCCAACGCGGCCAGCCGCAGCAGTTCATGGCGATCGTTGGTGCTCATATCGATCCACGTTCCGCCCGGTTTCAGACCAGCCAGAATACCCCGTTCACCACTGACGACCGCGCTGACGGCTTTGGGCGAGGGCAAACAAGTAAAGACGCTGTCAGATGTCGCGGCCACGGCTTGCGGCGAATCCGCCCAGCGCGCCCCCGCGGCCAATAGATCCGTCGCCGCATGCTTGTTCAGATCATAAATGGTTAGGGGAAAGCCAGCCCGCAGTAGGCTGCCCGCCAGGTGGACGCCCAGATTACCAATGCCAATAAAACCCAATCGTTTGGTCATGGATGTATTTAACCCGCAAACTTAAACGAGGGCACGCCGCGCACGCCCGGCTTGACGGCAAAGAGCGCGCCTGCGTGCGGTTGCGCGGCCAACGCCACCGCATCCAAGCGCATAGCGGCGCTGGTGATGTAGAGCGTGTCCAGGTTTTCGCCACCAAAGGCACAGGCTGTGATCTGCGTGGCCGGCACGGGAATGGTCGCCAAGACTTCGCCCGTGTTTGGATCCCAACGGCGCACGGCGCTGCCGCCAAAATGCGCCACCCAGAGCATACCTTCGGCATCAATCGCCATGCCGTCAGGCAAACCCATTGCCTGGGTTACTGATATCACAACCCGCTCGTTGCTGATGTCGCCAGTAGCATTGTCATAATCGAAGGCGCGCACCGTGTGCGCCATGGAGTCGATATAATACATTGTTTTATTGTCCAGGCTCCAGACGATGCCATTGGAAATGCCGATATTGCCCAACATTTTGTGCACCGACAGGTCAGCGTCCAGGCGATAAAGGCTGCCTTGTGTGCCTTGATCGGTATAGGCCATCGTGCCGGCCCAGAAGCGGCCGGCCGGGTCACATTTGCCGTCGTTAAAGCGGTTGTTGGGCAGCTCCGCTTCCGGATCATGGATCAGCGTCAACTTCTGGGTTGGCAGATCATACGCCGCAAACCCTTCATAGACGGCCAGCATCACGCCGCCGGACTGGCGCAAGACGACCGTGCCCACATGCTGACCCACATCAAAACCCTGATTTTCACCGCGCGCTGGGTCGTAGACGTAAAGTTTACCGGCCAGAATATCGACCCAGTAGAGCACGCCCTGCCCCTCATCCCAGATCGGGCCTTCGCCCAATTGCACATGGGCATCCAACACCATTTCAACCGCGTCACTCATTTTGTTTGCTCCTCTTTATGGATGGTTCATTCTGTTGCAAAGTAAGCTTCAGGAATTTTTGTTACATCGATGTAGATGTATAATTTATAAATTATTACATCTTCGAACCATGATAGCCATTCAAACACAGGAGAGTGAATCATGCCAACACGCATGCATAGAACACAGATCCTGATTGATCCCGAGCAACACCAGATCTTAGCAGAAATTGCGCAGGATGAAAATCGCAGTATTTCTGAGATCATTCGGGAAATGCTCCAGGCACAACTGGCAAAACGCGCCCAAAATACGCAAACAATCCGCGAAAATCGCCTGGCGGGGTTAAGTCGCATTCAGCGGCACCGGCAACAGATCCTGGATAGGCTTGATGGCAAACCGCTGGAAATCAATATCAACGATCTAATCAACGAAATGCGAGACGAGCGCGATGAGCAGTTCTTCACCAACCTCAGCCACCATCGTCATTGATGCCAGCGTTGCCATTTGGGCTATTCTGCCAGTGATGTCCACGGTAGATGTTATCAGCCATTTTGTAACTTGGCGCCAAGCAAACTGCGAGATCCATGTGCCTTCACTCTGGCTCGCTGAATGCACATCGGTGATTCGACGCGCCGTGCATAGCAATATCATTCAATCCAAAGAGGGCCTTATTGCGCTTGAAGATCTGTTTGCCCTCGATGCAGTAGTAACGCCCACGACGGCCCAACATTGTCGCATGGCATATGCCTGGGCAGAGCGACTTGCACAGGCCAAGGCATATGATAGTTTTTATCTAGCGTTGGCAGAAGAACTAGGTGCCACTTTTTTTACGGCCGACAAACGTTTAGCCAATAGTGCCCAACAATTGGGCGTAGGTTGGGTTTATTGGATTGGCAACTAATTTGCTCATTGATTTGCCGAAAGCCCCGCCAACTTACCCCGCAAAAATGCGACCGAGTCATCGACTTGTGCCTCGCTGAGGCTGTGTAGAATCAGCGGCCCCGTATAACCAACGCTTTGTAAAAGCGCCAGATAGTGCTCGTAATCGAGCAGCCCGGTGCCAGCGGCGTCATGGCCGGCTTCCCCATCCTGGCTTAAATCTTTGGCATGGGCTAGCACAATATCGTTGCCCAAGAGCTCAAACGTCTCATCCAGCACGGCGCGCATTCTGGGCAATTCGCCGGCGTGAAATACGTTGGC
>JBBRVA010001064.1:0-2507 GCA_038247295.1 Caldilineales bacterium
AAGGCAATCGCATCGAAGCGCGCTTCGCCCATTTTTTGGAAAGCCGCTGGCAACGCGGCCAGCCCTGCCAGCGTGACGCCAGGGCGTACGTGTTCGTCGTGATCCAGCAGTAACTTCCCCGTCGCATCATGGACGGGAATGATCGATTTAAAATAGCCCTGATTGGCGGCGTGAAGCGCGCGCTGTTGCGACTGGAGCGCGTAATAATCGACGTCGTCCCGGCTAAAGCCTTCCAACGTAGCAATCAGATCGGCGCTGATCCCTTGCGGCACAAAGCCGATGCGCGCGCTGATGATGGGGTCCTGCATCAGCGCGCCACCGTCTGTTCCCATCGGCACGCGCGACATTGATTCGACGCCGCCGGCAACGACCAGGCTTTCCCAGCCCGAACGCACCTTCATCGCGGCCAGGTTCACCGCTTCCAACCCAGAAGCACAAAAACGGTTGATCTGCACGCCCGCAATCTCCTGCGCCCAGTCTGCCGCCAACACCGCGGTGCGGGCAATATTGGCCCCCTGTTCACCCACCGGTGTGACACAGCCCAGAACCACATCGTCGATACGCGTGGTGTCCAACTGGTGTCGCTGTTGCAATCGCTTGAGCAAGGTTACTAGCATCTCTATCGCGGTGACAGAGTGCAACGCACCCTGTTCGCGCCCTTTGCCACGCGGCGTGCGGATGGCATCGTAGATATAAGCCTCTGGCATCGTAGCGTACTCCTTGGCAATTGTATCCTGATCCCATCCCAATCGATGCTCTAAAATAAGTAATAGGATGCAGACGGACGTAATTATACTGCGCATTAGTGTAAAATGCTATGGTGGAGAAACAAGCTTGTAACCAGTCTAAATCGATCTAAACCGCTTGACTGAATGGTTGGATCGCCCTTAAAGTGGCGTTGGTATAGCGTAGGACGGGTATCAACCTCGCTTCAGCCACCGTGATCAATCGCATAGTGACAATATCGCGTCAAATTACCGTCAAATTATACTGTTGCACAAATACACTACGTTAGATAGCCGACGAACCATCATAGCCTTACTGTAGGCTATTGTATCGCCCTCTGGTAGAGCTGAGTGAAACTGGCCAGTTGACCAGCTATAACCTCACCGTCTGTCCGGTACAACAAATCACATTATCTGAAACAATACTTTTGTCATTATAATCACCGCGCTAGCCCATTGTTAGACGGGCATCCAAAAGGAGCATCGCATGGCCGAATGGTATCAATTGTCGGTTGCTGAAGTACTAGCAAAAGTAGACACCGATGCTAGACAAGGGCTTTCGCAGGCAGAAGTTAGCCGCCGTCTGGAGAAGTATGGCCGCAATGAACTAGTCGAGCGGAGTCTCAAAAGCCCGTGGGCTATTTTGTGGGAACAGCTAACTGCTACCTTGGTCGTGGTCTTGATCGTGGCCGCGCTCCTTTCCGCTTTACTGGGCGATTATAAGGACGCGATTGCAATTCTTGCGATTGTCATTTTGAATGCTGCGCTGGGTGTGCGTCAGGAATATCAGGCGGAACAGGCGATGGCTGCCCTCAAAAAGCTGGCTGTGCCCATTGTCCGCGTCCGGCGGGGTGGGCGTGTGCAGGAGATCTCATCGCATGACCTGACGCTCGGCGATATTGTCCTGCTGGAGGCTGGCAATTTAATCCCTGCCGATGGGCGCGCGTTGCAGAGTGCCAATCTTCAAGTGCAAGAAGCCGCGCTTACCGGTGAGTCGGCCCCAGTCGAAAAACACACGGACGCTATCCCAGCGACTGATCAGGCATTGGGTGATCGCCACAATATGGTCCACATGGGTACGGTGGTCACCTATGGCCGCGGCGAAATGGTGGTTACCGCCATTGGGATGCAGACCGAACTGGGGCGCGTTGCCGAGCTGATCCAAAGTGTCGAGAATGAAGCAACGCCACTGCAACGCCGGCTCGATCAGGTGGGGCGTAACTTGGCATTCGTTGCCCTGGCGATTGTGTTGGTGATCTTCGGGTTGGGTCTGTTGCGCGGCGAAGAACTGCGCACCATGTTGCTTGCTGCGGTGAGCATTGCCGTTGCGGCCGTGCCAGAAGGATTGCCCGCCGTAGTAACGATTGCGCTGGCCCTGGGCGCACAGCGTATGTTGCGCCGTCACGCGCTGATCCGCAAATTGCCTGCTGTCGAAACTCTGGGCTCCGTCACGGTGATCTGCTCGGACAAGACGGGCACCCTCACCGAAAATCGGATGACTGTCACTGCCCTCGATGTGGCTGGCGAACAGATCGATTTGACTGCGGAACGCAGCCGCAGCCAGGCCGATACCATCGCCATCATCGAGAGCGCACCACACACAACCCGGCCAGCGTTAGCCTTGTTATTGGCGGGCGGCACTTTGTGCAATGATGCCTTGCTCGAGGCCGATGATCGTGAATCAGGCGCCTTTCATGTGGTTGGCGACCCAACCGAAGGGGCATTGGCGGTGGCTGCCGCACGTGTCGGCTTACTCAAAGATGACCTAGAAGAGCTTTTCCC
>JBBRVA010001065.1:0-2498 GCA_038247295.1 Caldilineales bacterium
ACTGCGCGGTGTTTCCAAGCGTTATGGTGGCGCGGTGGCGCTGGCCGATGTGGACTTTGACCTGCATGCCGGTGAAGTGCATGGCCTGGTGGGCGAGAATGGCGCCGGCAAGAGCACGATGATGAAGCTGCTGGCCGGTGTCTACAACGACTATGCCGGCGAGATGTTGCTCAACGGCCAAGGCGTGCGCTTTGCTTCCCCCGCTGATGCGCAGGCGCGCGGCATTGGCATGGTCTACCAGGAATTGAGCACCTTTCAACACCTGACCGTGGCCGAAAATCTCTTTAGCCGCAAACCACCGTCGCGCGCCGGTTTGATCAATTGGTCGCGCATGAATCAGGAAGCGCAGGCCCATTTGCGCGAATTGGGCCTCAATCTGGATGTCACCCATCGCATGGGCCAGCTTTCGGTCGGCACGCAACAGATTGTCGAGATTGCCCGCGTCATCTTTAGCGGGGCCAAGATTATCATCCTCGACGAGCCAACCTCGGCGCTGTCGATCCCGGAGACGCGGCGCTTGTTCAATTTTATTGCCACGCTCAAAGCGCAAGGCAAGACCGTAATCTTTATCTCGCACTTTCTAGAAGATGTGTTGGAGGTGACGGATCGCATCACGGTGCTCAAAAATGCGCGCAAGGTTGCTACCTTGGACAAGCAGGGCGTCACCAAACACAACCTGGTCGAGCTGATGATTGGCAGCGACGCCAAGATTTTGCAACAGATGTACGAACAGGAGCAGGCTCCCATTGCACGGCAAGCGCGCCAGGTGGGCGACGTAGCGTTGACCGTGGCGGGGCTGACCCGGCCTGGTGCGTTTACAGATGTCGCCTTTCAATTGCATAAAGGCGAGATTTTGGGCCTCTTTGGCTTCATGGGCGCCGGCCAGATCCAGTTGGCACGTTGTCTCTTTGGCGCCGAACAGCCCGCCAGTGGCGTCATCTCGCTCGAGAATCGCAAGGTGCGGTTGAAGAATACAACCGTTGCTAGGACGGCGGGCATTGCCTATGTGCCGGAAAATCGTCGCCATAGTTTGGTCTTGACCCAGGAAATTTACAAAAATGTAACGCTGGCTCATTTGGGTAAACTGCTCGGCGGTCTGTTGAATCAACGGCGCGAGGTAGCGATTGCGCAGACGCAGATCGCTGCTGTAGGCGTGCGTCCGCCTAAACCTTTTCTCGCCGCCGGTGCGTTGAGCGGCGGCAACCAGCAAAAAGTGGTGCTGGCTAAATGGCTGACCCAGCAACCCAAGGTCTTGATTCTCAACGAGCCAACCCGTGGTATGGATGTTGGCGCCAAAGATGAAGTGCTAACGATTGTGCAAAAATTGCGCGACCAGGGCGTTGCCATTCTCTTGATCACGACCGAACCAGAGACGATTGTGCGGATTGCCGACCGTAGCTTGGTGATGAGCAAGGGTCGCCTGACCGCCGAAATGCGCGGCGCCGAATTGAATAAAGAGAATTTGATGAGACATGCATGAGTGATGAATGACGAACGACGAACGCCACCGCGGCTTTAATCGTTGGTCATTCGTCATTCGTCAGCAACGAGAGGAATGCTTCCCCATGAACGAGACTGTACCGCTTCAGCCCGTAGCCGCCCGCAGCGACATTGCCACCTGGGTGCGCAGCCGGGCGCGCGACTTGGCGCCCTTTGCCACTTTGGTGATCTTGGTGCTCTTTTTTAGCATCTTCACCGACAGTTTTCTCAACTATGTCAATTTGCGCAATATTTTGGCCCAGGTCTCGACATTGGCAGTCGTCTCGACGGGGATTACGTTTGTGCTTTTGTGCGGCGAAATCGACTTGAGCATTGCCGCCGTGGCAACGATGACCGGTGTGGTCGCGGCGGTGCTCTTTGGCGAAGTAGGTTTGCCGGGGCCGTTGGCGGTGCTGTGCGGCGCATTAGCGGCGGCGGGTCTGGGTCTGCTCAATGGCTGGAGCACGACGCGCGTCGGTCTGCCTTCGTTTATGGCCACGTTGGCGACGATGCAGATCGCGTCTGGCCTGGGACAATATATTACCAAAGGGCAGATTATCTATACGCTGGCGCCGATGCTCCAATATTTGGGCGGTGAGTACCTGGGTGAAAACGACCCCTGGCGCCTGCCCGTCGTGATCTTAATGGGCATCAGCGCGTTGATCATCGGCCATTTTGTACTCACATACACCAAGTTTGGGCGCTATGTCTATATGACGGGCAGCAACCGCGAGGCGGCGCGTTTAAGCGGCATCAATACGCAAAACATCGTCGCTGCGTGTCTGGCCATCTCCGGGTTTTCGGCGGGCCTGGCTGGAATGCTCAACACGGGCCGGCTGGGCAGCGCCCAAGGCTATGGGCTAGACGACATGTTGCTGGACAGCATTTCGGCCGTGGTCTTGGGCGGCACCTCTTTGTTTGGGGGCGAAGGCGGGATTAAGAATACGCTGATCGGCCTGCTGATCTTTGGCGTCCTTAGCAACGGCCTCAACCAATTGCAACTGGACATCTACGTGCGC
>JBBRVA010001066.1:0-2498 GCA_038247295.1 Caldilineales bacterium
CGCCTAAGGTTGGCGCTGGATCTTTGACCAGATCAACCAAGGTTTCGATCAACTTACCACCGTGCCAATTCTGCGTCTTGGCATCATCAGCGGTGGCCAGCGCCTGCCCAGACGCTGGTTTAGGTAACTCGAAATTGGTATACGCCCATTGTTTGAACGCGGCGGTATGATTCCAGCCACCCCAGTGGATGCCGTTCAGAATCTTCATTGATTCACCGCAACTTTCTGGGCTGATGGTGACATCGCGGTCCGTCTGGACAGCCTGAATGATGTCGTACATCTGCAACATGACACGGCGATCATGGGTGTCGTTCCACTGTTGCTGACCCGGCCCCTGGAGGCTGGCAAGATGGGCTTCGAGTTCGCCGCGCAATTCTTCTTCCGCCGTTTTATCATCCAGCGCGAAATCAATCGTATACAACCAGGGCAAGACAGAAAAAATTTCACCCTTGCTGCCCGCAATCCGCATCCAAACTGTGTTGGGTGGCTCCTCGCAGATGCTAGTGGCAAAGAACTTGCCGTGGGTACCGTTGCGGAAATTGACCAGACCATAGCCGATGTCTTCGACCTCAATGTTCGGGTGGAGCAGATTGGCCCAATAACCGTAGGCTGTATCGACGCCGCCCAACAACCATTGCCAGGTGTCCCAGGTGTAGATTGCTTGGTTGACAAAGACACCGCCTCCTTCGCGATCCCAGGTGCCACGCCAACGCGCTTTCTCGTAGTAGCCAATGTTGCGATAGTAAAAATCGACCAGGTAGCTGAAAGAAATATCACCAATCGCCGGCAGCACATGATCTTTGATCCAGCGGTGACGTGGATTCACTTGCTCTGTCGACATGGTCAAGCGGACGCCATTCTTTTTAGCCGCGTAGACCATTTCCTGTACCTCACCCACATTCATGCACATTGGTTTTTCGACGAGAATATTTTTGCCAGCGTGGGCCGCGGCAATCGTCATCGGCGCGTGCAGGTAGTGGGGTGTGCAGATGGCCACTACGTCAATGCGTTTGTCGGCCAGCATGTCCGCATAATTGGTGTAGACGGTGTCGACGCCAAACTCTTGCGCCCGCCGCTTGGCAGCCATCTCCACCGCATCGGATACCGCCACGATTTCACAATAGTCGGCGAGCGCTTTATACGCACGATTGTGCGATGCGGAAATCTCACCACAGCCGACGATGCCAATCCCAAATTTCTTTGCCATAACTTGTTTTGCCTTTCTTGTAGACAGTGCTCTTGGATTCGGTTCGGTTGGGCGCAAGTCGTTATACAGTAGGGCAGTAAGACAGTGGGTCAGTGGGTCAGTACGAGCAACACTGTCCCACTGTTCTACTGTCTCACTTTGCGTGCTGCATGAGATCACTAGATACGCAGCACGTATGATAGGGAAACAGGTAGGCACGTGCCACCCGCGGCCTAGATTTTTGCCAACGCCGTACGCAGCGCCGTTGTTGCGCGCTGGAAATTAGCCGTGCGCGTTTCGTCGGTTAACGCGGCATAGTTTTGCCACCCTAAATGGGGTTCCAGGGTCAAGTAACCGGGAAATTGCTGCCGCTTTAACTCGGCTAGAATGTCCAACCAACGCACATCGCCTTCGCCAACTACGCCATAGTGTGTTGTGGCGCGCGCGGTGTCGCGCACGTGGACATAGACGGTGTAAGGTAGCAACAAAGGCAGAGCATCCGTGTAGGGGTCATAGCCCATCACGGTAAAGCTACAGGGTTCGAACAGGGCGCCGAAGTTGGCCGGCAAGGCTTGGTGAAAGGCCAGGCATTCTTCCGGTCGCCAGGCACAAAAGCCGCCTTCCTCGTTTTCATGCGCCAGGATCACACCATAAGGCTGGGCCATTTCGCACAGTTGACGAAGGCGGGCGAGGGCTTCCTCGCGATACTCAATCGCCTCGGCGGGTGTAGCGTAGAAGGAGAACACCCGTATATACGACGCGCCAAAGTGCTGGGCCAACTCGAGGGCGCGCTGAAAGCGTGCCCGTTCTGGGGCAAAGTCGGCCGTAATCTGGCTTTTGCCCACTGGTGTACTGATAGCCGTCACGGTTAAGCCGTGTGCCGCGATCAACTGCTGGGCCTCGGCAACTTGGGCATCGCTCAGGTCAATAACATTACCGCCCCAAACGCCGCGCAGATCGATGTACTGGATCTCTTCACGCTGTATAACATTCAGCGCATAGGCTAAGTCTTTTGAAATTTCATCCGTAATCGCCGCAATTTTCATATCTACTTGGTTCCTTATGTTGATACGAGGGCCACGCTATCTGCTCGCGGCTTATCGTCCGCTGAGGCCGGATAGCTGGATACCGCGAATAAAATACTTTTGCGCGCTGAAGAAAAGCAGCAGCACCGGTAAGACTTGGAGCAACGAGATAGCCATCAGGTAGTTGACCCGCTGGCTGCGAATGTTCTGAAACGTGCGCAGCGCCAGGGCGATGGTATATTTTTCCATGCTATTGATATAGATCAACGGGTCCAGAAATTCATTCC
>JBBRVA010001067.1:0-2474 GCA_038247295.1 Caldilineales bacterium
ATGCCGGCGAACAAGGCTGGGCAACCATGCCCGGTGAGGCAGCCCCTGATCGGACCGTGGCCGCCGCCTGCGCCACCCTGCTCATGCAGATTAATTAAGCGCTGCTTATTTGGAGAACACCTGTTACCACCTGGGTGGTAACAGCCATCCGCAACCGGAACAAAGGCTAGCGACATTTGCGCGACTGATGCGAAAGGATGGCAGTTATTCACAGAAGAAATGCCCATATTCGGCTTTTGATTGTGCATGAAGTGCGGCTCATGACGGATTTAACCGCCAACGCTTTGCAGAGGGAGCCAGACCTGGAAGTGGTCGGTTGCGTGCATACGGTGGATACAGCTCTCACCCTGCTCACAAAATCTTCGTGTCATCTGCTCTTGGTCAGTGCTACTTTACCGCATGATGGTGCCGCGATCCTGATGCGAGCAGTGGCAAAAATGGATCATTCGATCAAAGTCCTGATCACGGGGTTAGTGGAAGCAAAAGGCGTGATCTTGCCCTGGATCGAAGCCGGTGCAGTTGGATATGTGCATACCGATGAGTCATTAACGGCTATGGTGCAGAAAGTTCGGGGTGTTGCCCAAGGCGAATGTTTAGTTTCCCCTCGAATAACAGCGGCGCTGATTGCCCGGATCAGTGAGCTTAGACAACAGGTAGTCGAGTTAAACGGCTTGCAGACACTGAATCCAGGCTCCTTGTATGCAAAATTGAGTGGGCGCGAATGTGAAGTGCTTGATCTGATTGTACAAGGCTCTAGCAACCAGGGGGTTGCCAATATCTTGTACATCGAACTGGGCACAGTCAAGAACCATGTTCACAACATCTTGGACAAGTTCGGTGTCCGAACTCGCCAACAAGCCGCTATCATTGTCCGTCAGGCAATGGCAAACGCGATCGTCCCGATAAAGATGCAAGAAAGAAGCGCAATACCATTATGACACATATCATTGAATCACGCGCCACTAGCTCAGTCAATACCCTGCGCGCCGCGCTGGAACAAGCTGAACGGCAAGTCACCCGGCTCGACGGCTCGAACATCAAAGCATTTCTGGTGCTGCTCGACGGGATCGAGCAAATGTTTGGCGACCTTGGCTCCGATCAAAGTGCGCTGCGCGCCGAACAGGGCCGTTGGGAAGGGCTGCGCAGCCGAATTGACGCCAATCCCCAACTGCTGGTCAACGCCGCGGCGCGGGCTGGTGGTCTGGCCAAGTTGCGGGCCCAACATCCCCCCGCCACCGGTGCTTGGTGGCATCTCGATACCAGGGTGGCGCAACGCCGCACCCAGACGTTGAAACGGGCCGGTATCACCATTGTCGCGGTTGTGGTCGTGGGGGCGCTGGCGCTGTGGGCCATCAACGCCACCACTCCCGGTGCGGGGTCACCGAGCACGGTAAGCGCGCAAATCGAGGCATTGGTGACGGCGCAAAATCTACCCGCTGCCCTGGCCGCGGTGGAAAAAGCACGCCAGACCACGCCAGATGACGCTGAACTCCTCGTCTGGGATGGTGTGTTGGCCGAGCAATTGGGCGACACGGCGCGCGCGAAAACGAGTTTGGCGCAGGCCCAACAAAAGTTTGTCGGCCAACCCGCCGCCTTCTGGCTACTGGTGGGCAATCATCACCAGCAGGTGGGCAATTTACCCGCGGCTGAAGCGGCAGGGCAACAGGCGTTAACCCTTGCCCCGCAGGATGCCGATGTTACTTTCCTATTGGGCAGTGTCGCCGAAGCCCGCGGTGACAGCGTCCAGGCAGCACAATTTTTCAGCCAAACCATTGCGCTGGCCGGCGATGCCAATCCACAGCTCGGCGTAATTGCCAAGATGCGCATGGGCTACCTGACCCAGCAGGTCCAACCGCTGCCGGGACCGGCGCCGGCCCAAACGATCACGCAGACCTTGACGCCACAGTCGCCCTAGGCAAAGCGGCACAATCAACTGAACGTAGTCCATAATTGCAAAACATATTCACAAAGGAAAAGATCATGGCTAAAAGTCAAAACAGTAAGAAGAGTGGTAAGAAAGAACCAGCAAAAACCATGAAGGAAAAGAAGCAAGCCAAAAAAGAAAAGAAAGACAATAAGGGAAATACTGGAATTCTCAAATCATAGAAGCTGGACAAATAGTATAGCCATGCGCAGCGGTAATCCGGCAGCGCACGGAAAAGGAGTTTACACCATGCAGAACCAGGACCACTTCCGTAATGCCTTTCTAGAGTGGATTGATGCTACGAAAGCTGGCAAAGCATCTTGCCGAGACCGGCGCTTTAAAGGCAAGAACGGCAAGGAATTTCCGACTGCCTATCTGATGGGCTATATGTCCACCAATAAAGAAGACTTGCCCGATGACCATGCCTGGATCGTAACAGACAATCCAGACCTGATTGGCCTGCAGGCCGCGCGTTCATACGAAAATGCCGTACGGGTGGTAAAAGCGCAGCGTCAACAATAGTAGCTGAACTTTGATACGCGTGACTTAG
>JBBRVA010001068.1:0-2474 GCA_038247295.1 Caldilineales bacterium
CCTCCCCATGGCGCAACCACGGGGTTGGATAAATTTGCTGCGCTCCAGCTCTTTTTGCAGCGTGTGCGCCAGTTTCAGCGCCACTTTGTGCCAGATGAGGACGAGTGGGCCGCCATGCTGCGCATCTGGCACGCCACCGAAGGCTTGCCGTTGGCACTGGAATTGGCGGCAGCAGCGATGCAATTGCGTTCCTGTGCCGAAATCGCCGCGACCCTGGCGTTGGGTAAAACCTTGATTGCTGCGCCGATGCGCGATCGCCCCATGCGCCAATCTAGCATTGCCACGACCTTTGAATATTCCTGGCGCTTATTAGGGGCGGATGTACAGCTGTGCCTGCGGCAACTGGCTGTCTTTCGCGGCGGTTTTGATCAAGAAGCAGCGCAAAGTGTGGCGGGTGCAACACCTGCCTTGTTAGCCGGGCTGGTAGGCAAATCGCTGGTGCAAACCCTGCCGGCGGATCGCTATACCCTGCATGCGTTGATTCAGCAATTTGCTGCCGACAAACTACATGCCGCGGATGAGTTTGCGGCCAGCGAGCAACGCCATTGCGATTATTTCTTGGTCCTTGCTCAACAGGCAGAAACACGGCTACGTGGCCGCAAGCACAAATATTGGCTGGAGTGCCTGGATGCTAATCATGACAATTTGCGGGCTGCGTTGGCGTGGGCTTTAGACCATAACGGGGAGACTGCTCTAACCTTGGCCGGGACATTGGGTGTCTTCTGGCGCCGCCGCGGGCATGTGAGCGAAGGGCGTGACTGGTTGCAGCGCGCCCTAGCCAAGGTAACGGACGCCTCACCCGCGCGTGCCAAAGCCTTGTTGCGCCTGGGCGATCTGGCCGCAGTGCAAGGTGAGCGCACGTTATCCTTGTCCTTGCACGAAGCCAGCCTGCACTTGTTTCGCGTCATCGGTGACCAGTTGGGAACGGCGCTGGCGTTGCGCTCGATTGGCTGGTTTTATGTGCAGGTTGATAAAGCGCAGGCATTGCACTATTTTCAAGAAAGCCTGACCAGCTTGCGCGCCTTGGGCGATGATCGTCGTGTCGCTCAACTCTTGCTCGCCATCGCACAAATGACGCACGAACTGTATACCGATTATGGCCGGGCCCAGAGCTATGTGATGGAAAGTCTGACGCTAGCGCAAAAGCTAACCGATACACAAATCACAGCGTATGCACTCCAGCAATTGGCGGAGCTGGCCTTTTTGCAAGGCGACTATGAACAGGGCATGCGTTTGTTACAGGACAGTTTGCCCTTGATTCGCGAATTAGGTCTTAAACAAGACGAGGGCTGGGCGCTCACCGCCCTCACCGAGACAGCCTGTCACCTGGGCGATTACGCGGCGGCACGACGCTACGGTGAGGCGGGGCAGGCGCTGTTTACGGCATTGGGTTTTAAGTCCGGGCTGGCTATCACCCTTCATCATTTGGGGCTGAGCGCGCTGCTGGCCGGCGAACCAACCGTGGCGCAAGCACACTTTTGTGCGTCGCTTCACCTCAGTCTAGCGACTGCTCGCCAACCGATGATCGCGCGTTGTCTGGCTGGGTTGGGTGGGGTTGCGATCCAAGATCGGGATTGGACGCGCGCGGCCAGTTTGCTGAGTACGGCCTACCTCTTGCTCAACAAGCTGACTCCTTTCCTGACCCCGACCGATCACGCCTGGTATAAAGAGTGGACACAGATCACCCGTACCCACCTGGGCGAAACGTCATTTTCAGCTGCTTGGGCTGCAGGGCAAACAATGACGCTGGAGCAGGCGGTGGCTTACGCGTTTAACAGCAGTGTGAAGGAGATTACCATCGGGTAGGCACGGAATATTGGTGTATCTTCTCGTTGCTACCCAGCCAGGAGCTTACCAAAGCACGGAATATGCTCACGTTAGTCGACCATAAAGACCCGCGTTATCACTGTGCGTTTGAAGTACTGGTCGCTTTACGCTTGCAGCAGGGGAAAGTCGATCCTTCACCGCGTCACTAACGGCAAGAAAAGCCGCGCTGGCGTCCTAAGATAGCCCCCAGCGATCGTCATGGCGGCAGATGTCACTTCGTCTGGCTTGATCTTCAGGTCGCTGGGCGTGTACCTGTTTGTGGTCTCGTCGAGCGTTCCATACGGGATCGATGGGGGCCAAAAGTCGCTATGGCGATAGCGCACCCGGTAGACGCCCGGCAGCAACCCCTGCACCGCCCAATGCCCCTGTGGGTCGGTCAGCGTTTCTACCAGCGGCGGGTGTTGTTCCCACCCGCCATCCCCCGTATACCAGTGAACCAACACGGTGGCGCCGCTGAGCGGCTGTCCATCGAAACGGCGTAGTATTCCATCTAAGGCTCCGGCGTGCGGCAGGTTCAAGTCCACCTGTATCCCCAGCGCGTCGGGCGTGATCGTAATCGGCTGCGCGGCCCAACTCGCGGGCTGATCGCCATAAAACAGCGAGGCATAGTGCGGTTCGGGCGCCAGGGCGCGCACGAGATACTGCCC
>JBBRVA010001069.1:0-2467 GCA_038247295.1 Caldilineales bacterium
GGGATTGAGCCAGCCGACATCACCCCAGGCCGGGTTTTGATACATGCGCGTCAACCCCGCTTCGGTGATGATCGCGCGGTGACGGTCGCCATAGCGGGAGCGGATGCCTTCCAGACAGCGACGGTAGGTGCCACCGCTCGTGGCACTACCCGCCGCCGGGTAGAGTGTGGGCCAGCCATATTCGTGGAAGCCCAAGTAGACGTAATTAGCCAGCGTATTGGAGAAGTGATCCAAATAGTGGGCGGGCGTGCCAAAGTTGCCGGCACCAAAATTAAAGGCCACCGCCTCGACGCCGCGTTCCTGTAACTTCTGGCGGAAGGCAACCTGGAAGCGGTCGTAATTGTGTAGCAGGCGCGCCGTCGCGTCTGGTTGCTCGCTAAAATGCTGCGACGCTGGCCCCGGCACGGCTTCGTTGAGGCTCATCCAGGCATCGATCAGCAGACGCCCGTTCTCGCCGCGTTTGGCAGCCAGGCCAAAATTGTAATTGAGAATCTCTTCGGCCATCGCGCGGCCTTGCCCTTCCGGATCGCCGCTTTCTAACATCTGGCGCTGGGTATTGACATCTTTGTAGAGCCGGCCAATCACAAAGGCGTCGGGGGCGCGGAAACGACGGATCTCTTGCAGCAGCATGTCGTTAGCCGTGTCGGCGTGGATCAGAAGCACGGGTGGCTGCACGCGACGGATGGCATCCCACATCCCGTGTTGGTCGGTGGAGAGATGCAGATAGAAGCCAAGTTTGTTGCCCCGATTCGTCGCCGGCGGTTGTACAGCCTGCTCCACCTGGATATCGAGCCAGAGCCGATCGCCAAACCATTGGCCAGCCGGGTTGCGCAACTTCCAATCGCTGCGATAAGCGCCCGGTGTGGTCGGCGCCGTAAAAGTAACCGCGACATTTGCTTCAGCGCCGGGCCCCGTAGGTGGTACGGGTATAGCAGCGGGCGCGCCCAATGGGTTATCGTTAAAACAAGCCAACGTATAGCCAGTCCCCCAGGCTGTCGCACCCGTATTGCGCACCGTCCAGATCTGGTTAATCGGCGCGCCGGGCTGGAAGCGACTGCCATCGGCAATGCGGTCGCGCACGTAACTCGCATTGTCTTGCCCAGCGGCCGCCGTCACCGTATTTAACAACGGCTGCAGAAAAGGCAGCGGATCGATAATATTGCCTGGATAGCCCGCCACATTTTCACCCTGGTGTTTGAGGGTTAGATGCAGATGATCGCCGCGGCTGTTGCCGGTGTGGTCCGCCAAACCAAGCACGTGGCTGGCGGCAACCGTTTGGCCCGGCTCGACCAGCGCCCGCTCCAGGTGGGCGTAGATCGTTTCGTAACCATCGCGATGCTGGACGCGCACATGAATGCCATAGTTATGCACGTTGGGATCAGGCTGCACCATCTTTACCTGGCCGGGCGCGACACAGAAAATCCGACTTCCAAGATTGGCGGCAATGTCGATCCCTTCGTGGCCAGCCATGTTAAATTGCGCATAATCAGCCGGGTTATCACCAAAACGCTGAGTAATCGTCTGTTGCTCGGTGGGCCAAACTTCAAAGCGAAAAGCGCCAGCGGGCTGGGTGATAATGTCGGGCTTCTGGACCTCGCCCTGGCGGCGTGTACGCTGGAAGAGGATATAGAATGAGTGATGGCCAGTGGTGTTCCACTTTTCACCGCCCGGTCCCGGCTCATCAGCATGGTCCGTGTGGCAGTTGAGCACCCGCTCGCTGGACAAACCATCGCCCTCGATCTGTACCCACAAATGCTGACCGCGGTAGAGATCGGCATTGGCAGCCGGTTCATTATCCGGTTTGTCAAAGGGTTTGGGATCGGCGCGTTCATCGGCACGCTGCCCTTCCCAGCCCCAACGCAGGCGCAGGTTGGGATTATGCACGCGCTGGCCGGCTTCGTCAATCACATCCACATAGACGGCATGGCGGCCTCGATTTTCATCGGGCGTCAGATGGTGGATGCCAACCACACGCCAATAGAGCTGGCCGGCCGCGCCAGCATTTTGCTCCAGTCGTACGCCATACGGGGCCGCGCTGCCGACAATGGTCGGCAAATCAGCCGTGACGAGACGGTTCAAAAATTCGGTGCGCCGGTTAAGATGAAAAGACATGGCTCTCTCCTTATGCGGTAAAAAAAGATCCTGCTCAGGCTAGACAGCTACGTGAAGATTTCGGTCAACGACCGATTCAAGACAGCCAACGCACGTCGGAAAAAAATACGTTGGCGGGAAGCGAGTAAATTATCTAGTAAAGCCTGTTTCAGTATAGCGTACGTCGCGTTGATCTAGCGTTGATTGTATGATATCGAGCGTTGCTAAAGCGTTGCCAAAACGTTACAGTAGTTCTTCGACAACGAAGTGATCGGTCATGCCGATCGCACCGGTGACGAGAATCACGATGGTTGCCTCCTTGGGTTGAGTTGACGGTCATGATACAATGCGCCTATCTGTACTTGATGATAGAGAA
>JBBRVA010001070.1:0-2459 GCA_038247295.1 Caldilineales bacterium
AGCGTTTACCCTTAGTGGATGCACTCATTGCTGCGGCGGCGCAAGCAAAAGAGGCAATCTTGGTTCACCGCGACGCGCATATGCGCGCCATCCCCTCTTCATTGATAGACCAACAAGATCTCACTCCAAATCATACATAACTATGTTGATAAGCCTCTTCTCGTGTAGAAGAGGCTTATCGTCTATACCCAGGCGCATTATATGACGACTAAACAGCCGGCTTGATATTCTGGTTCACGCGGAAGAGATTTCCCGGATCGTACCTATTCTTGATCGAGGCCAGCCGCGCATAGTTGTCGCGGTAGGCAGCCTTAATCCGCGCATCACCCTCGTCATCCATCATCATGTTGACGTAAGCGCCGCCGGCCGAGTAGGGATGCAACGCTTCCCAATAAGCCACGGTCCAGTCGCGGACTTTCCCGGCATTGGCAGGGTCGGGGTCGATACCCGCTATCACCGAGCCCCAGGTGGACTCGCGGTAGCTCCAGGCGGTATCGTTCTTCCCGACGCGGCTGGCGGCCCCGTTGATCGGGTAGAGGTGCATGGTTGAAAGCAATGTGGGCAGATTCGAGCCAAACTCGATGTGTTTGGCAATCGCCGCGTCGCTCAGTTCGTTGACAAAGTCGGCCCGCCAGTACCACTGCAACCCCTTGGGATAGAGCGGATCGAACATGCTTTGTAGCGCTGGGTA
This sequence comes from Caldilineales bacterium, assembly GCA_038247295.1. Lineage (GTDB taxonomy): Bacteria > Chloroflexota > Anaerolineae > Caldilineales > Caldilineaceae > JAPLGZ01. The sequence continues at coordinate 692 of JBBRVA010001070.1, forward strand.
GGGTATGGGTCCAACAAAGTCGATCACGGGCGGGAAGCGTTTGCGAATGGGTGCAAAAACCTCCTCCGCCTGCGCTTGCGGATAGGTGCAACACCAAACGATGGCGCAGACATTCTTGGCGTGCCATGCTTCAGGGAACGGTGGCCCTGGTGGCACGTTGAGGAAAGCAAAGAAGCCATTGACATCATCCGGTGCTTGCTTGATATAGTCGCGATACCACTGCATGATTTCAGTCGCCTGTTCAATCGGCCAGATCATGGGACCGCCGTAGACGGTCGCAATCGGGTGCAGCTTAAAGAGCAGTGATGTCACCACGCCGAAGTTGCCGCCACCACCGCGTAACGCCCAGAGCAGATCACTATTTTCATTCTCGCTGGCCGTGACCAGTCTGCCATCAGCCAGCACCACGTCGGCCTCCAACAAGTTGTCGATCGAGAGACCGCACTTGCGGGTCAGGTGTCCCAACCCGCCGCCCAGCGTCAACCCAGCCACACCGGTCGTCGACATAATGCCAAAGGGAATTGCCAAGCCGAACGCATGGCTGGCGTGGTCCACATCGCCCAGCGTGCAGCCACCTTCAGCACGGACGGTCTGCGCATGAGGATCGACACGTATGCCCTTCATGCTGGCCAGATCGATCACTAAGCCATTATCACAGGTACCCAGGCCGCCGCCATTGTGGCCGCCGCCGCGCACCGCCAGCAGCAGATGGTTGTCGCGGGCGAAATTGACCGCTGTCATCACATCCGCCACATTGGCACAACGTGCAATCAGCGCCGGATGCTTGTCGATCATGCCGTTGTAGACTTGGCGCGCATCTTCATAGTCGGCGTCACCCGGCGCGATCAGTGGTCCGCGCAGATTGGTGCGCAACTGTTCGAGTGCAGCAGATTGCAAGTTACTCATGGGATCTCCTTTTTGAACTGAAATTTGGGTGTTATTTGGGGAGTGTGGATTACTCGTCCTTCATGTGCTACAATATCCCACATCTGCTGTCCAGATCAAGTACGCTTTGTGTCCAGATCGTGGACACTTTGTTTTTAGTTGCGACAAGCTGAAGAGGACGAACCCCATGAGTCACCCGTTTGGCGATCTGCTCAGTCAGCATCTCCACCGCAAGCGTGGCCTCAGCCAAGCCAAGCTGGCGGCGGGCATTTTGCAGTCGCCCTCGATCATCACTGACATGAGCCAAGGCAAACGGCTCAGCGGCCCGCAAGCGCGTGAGCGTGTGACGGCGATCATCGATTGGTTGCAGCAACAGGGTGCGTTGGAAAGCTTGGGCGAAGCCAATGCTTTGTTGGTTGCGGCGGGCATGTCTCCCTTACAAGAACAGGCTGCCAACGAAGCTGCCTTCATCCACAACCTATCGACACAAGCCAACGCGTTCGCCATATACTACGCCGCGCCACAACCTCCCCCCACAACTTACACCCTTTATCGGGCGCACTGAGCAGATTACACAACTGGTGGCACAATGTCAGACGCATCGCCTGCTCACCTTGACCGGTGCGGGCGGTGTGGGCAAGACGCGACTGGCTTTACAAGTGGCGACACAATTGCTTGATAGTTTTACCGATGGTGTGTGGTTGATCGATCTGGCGCCCATCACAAATCCAGCATTGCTCCTGCAGCGCATCCTCGATCAATTTGGCCTGCCGGAGCAACCAGACCGCTCGCTTCTGGCGACCTTGACGGCCTATCTGAGTGCCAAACACCTGTTGCTGATTTTGGATAACTGTGAACACCTGATTACTATTTGCGCCGAGCT
>JBBRVA010001071.1:0-2452 GCA_038247295.1 Caldilineales bacterium
ACCCGCCTCAAGCGTTTGTAGCGCAGATCGCTCGACCGCAAACTGCCGCTTGGCGTTGTGGCGATAGAGCTTGAGGTAGCGCTGACCATCCAGTCGATAGACCGTGTTTTGCGTCTTTTCCCAGGTTCTGACAACCTCTAGTGAGCCAGGCTGGATACCCGCGTGGTCACAGGCGACAACTGCCAGTTCAAGCCAATCTTCATTGTTCATACGGAAGTTTCCTCAGCCACCCTACAAGCTCGGATATCCTGCACAAGCTGATGAATCACGTCAACGACAAGCTCTGGTTGGCAATCTTGGATGCTACTTTCCAAGTATAAATAATAGCCACCCACGTCAATATGTTGTCTGTGCGCCATTAGCGCTCCTTTCCCCCGGCTTTGTTTATTGCTGTTTTCTATGACCCGACAGGTAGCTCGGATAGTTTAATGAAGCAGTGCATGATCAGTTTCATTTTTTACCCTTCAAATTGATCGGGATGGGTTTAGAAAACAGAAGAAATTCTACGAAATGTGCGTAAGAGAAACGTAGTATCCGAATCATTCCTCACCGCCTGCGGGCTTTTTCGCTGCCTGGTTATGGGCGGCGATGTTCTGTAACAGCGTAATGAAGTTCGCTACGCCGGCAAATCCTGCGGGCTATGGTTGTGTTCAGATACGAAAATAGGGTGCTTTACAAAGACAACCTGATCTGCGATACTAGCCATTGATTGGTTGCTCTGGCGTTAGCATAGCAGACCGCCGCGACGGCAGCGCGACAAGTTCGCGACGAAATGATTCAGAAATCTCCCTATGCACGACAACCTTAAACTGACCTTATTCGGTAGCCCAGAAGTTCGTCTTCACGGCCAGCCCGTGACCGGCTTCCGTTCCAGCAAAGCGCAAGCGTTGCTCTACTACCTCGCGGTTACGGGTCGCCCGCACACACGCCCAACGTTGGCTGGCTTATTTTGGGGCGATCAACCCGAAGCCGCAGCGCGCACCAGCCTGAGCAAATGTCTCTCCAACCTGCGTGAACTGGTGGGTGACGCCGTGTTGGTTGAGCGGCAGACGGTCGCCTTTAACCGTGAGCACCCCTATCATTTGGACACGGAACGCTTTCTAGCCGGTATGGGTCAGCCACCCATGCCAGAGACCATCCATTCCTTGCAAGCCACCTTGGCCCTTTACCGTGGTGATTTTCTGGAAGGTTTCTATGTGCGCGATGCGCCCGATTTTGAGCAATGGTTGCTGATTCAACGCGCGCATTATCGGGAGGCGGTGGTACAAGGGTTGCATACACTGGCGAATTACGCCGAGCAGCAAGGCGACTTGTCCCAAGCCATCACCCACACCCGCCGTCTGTTGGTGCTAGAACCGTGGCGTGAAGAGGCACACCGCCAGTTGATGACACGGCTGGCGCGCAGCGGTCAACGGGCGGCGGCGTTGGCACAGTTTGAAACTTGCCGCCGGATTCTGCATGAAGAGTTAGCGGTGGAGCCGGATATGGAGACCGTGGCGCTGGTAGACGCAATCCGCGCCGGTGAGTTTGACAAGGTGACAAGGCGTTCGGCGAGCTCAGCCGAGTCGTGGCAGGATGACAAGATGGCTATAGTATCTCCTCATCCTGTCACCTTGCCATCCAGTCATCTTGTCATGAATAACCTGCCCATCCCACCCACCTCGTTGATTGGGCGCGAGCGCGAGCTGGCCGAACTGAGCGAGTTGATCGGCAGCCCCCACTGTAAGTTAATCACCATCATGGGGCCGGGCGGTATCGGCAAGACGCGCTTGGGATTGGCCGCCGCAGCAGAGCAAAGCGGAAAGTTCCAGCACGGTGCGGTCTTTGTCCCGCTAGCTGGCGTTTCGTCGGCACAATTTCTGCCCCAAGCGATTCTCACCGCGCGCAACGTCCCCTTGCAGGGCGATCTTTCGCCCCAACAACAGGTGCGTACGCTCTTGTCCAATCAGGAATGTTTGTTGCTCTTGGATAACTATGAACACCTGCTGCCGGATGTCGAGTTGTTGATCGACCTTCTGTACTATGCTCCCAAAGTCATGTTGTTGGTGACTTCGCGGGAACGACTGGCGCTGCAAGCCGAACATTTATTTGAGATGACGGGGTTGGACTATCCACCCAATCAGCCCATACAGTTACGTACAAAATCATCACCAGATTTGCTCGACTATGCGTCTATCCAACTCTTTCTCCAACGTGTGCGCCAAACCCAACCGCGCTTCACGCCGAGCGGCGAGGAGATGGGGGCGATTGTACGCATCTGCCGTATCAGCGAAGGGATGCCATTGGCATTGGAACTGGCCGCTGCGGTAGCGCGCGAACAATCATGTGTTGCGCTTGCCACTGCCCTGGAACAGGGTCAGGCCATATTATCGGCCCGCCTGCGTGACCTGCCTGAACGTCATCGCACGATGGGGGCAGTCTTTGCGCATTCATGGTGTTTGCTCTCCGAGAC
>JBBRVA010001072.1:0-2452 GCA_038247295.1 Caldilineales bacterium
CATTTCAAACATCCTTTCCGATTCGTTTTGTCACCCCTAAAGCAGGGGATCTTTAAAATCTAACTGCATTGTATGCGTTTCGATCAATTTGATCAAACCGGGTAAGGGCGCTCGCCTATGCGTCTTAAATTTAGCCCATTGCCACTGGTGCACACCTGTATCCATTTTTTATCTACGCTGGCGGATCGGTCTGCCGTGCGTTATACTAGGCATCTCTAGCCACACCATCGGTTAAAGGGAATAATGACGATAGAGCCTGATTCATCAACACCCATCCCACTCGACAACGGGTTGACGCCACTCCTGGCGAAGGTCGCCTTGATCCCGATCCAGGTTACCGTTGGTGATCATAGCTGGCAGCTCACCGTAGTGCCCGATCAGGCTGTTTTCTTCGAGGTGTATGATGCATTTGAAGATCCGCCGCATGGGTTTTTGCTCTGGGAGTCGGCGATTGGTCTGGCACGCTTTCTAGATCAGCAACCACGCTGGGTGCGCGGCAAACGCGTCTTAGAACTAGGCGCTGGCGTGGGTCTACCCGGCCTCGTCGCGCAGCAGTTGGGTGCCGAAGTCTGGCAAACGGATCACCAATCCGATCTACTAGCCTTGACCGCCTTAAATGGCCGCCAAAATGGCGATCCACCGATTCAGCGCTTTCTGGCCGATTGGCGACGCTGGACGCACACCGAGCGCTATCCGCTCATCTTGGGGGCCGACATTCTCTATGATCGCGCGCTCCACTTCTATTTGGAACACATCTTTCATCGCAATCTGGAACCCGGGGGGCGTCTACTGCTGGCAGACCCGGGCCGCGTGCAGGCGCTCGAGTTTATGGTGCGCCTTGAAGAGCACGGCTGGCGGGTTGATCTGGAAACGTTGACTGTGCCCGAAGTGGCGATGCAAACAGTGGCCACAGCCGCCGGCGCCGAAGTACAAAACCGCACGGTCGAAGTCACCCTCTACTCCTGTACCCGCACCCTGCCCGGCCAGCGCACCTAAGCGACAAAGTACATAGGCAAACAGCAATTTGTACGCGGATAAACGCGGATGCACGCAGATTTTTAAAGGCTTTTAAATCTGCGTTTATCCGCGTACAAATTTTTCTGCGTGTTGTTTTTTCTCCGTGTTCTCTGTGTATTCTCTGCGTGCTCTGTGTTACTGTTCGAGTGGAAATGCCGTGTCCAACACAACCGGTTGGCCCTGGGCGATGGAACGCTTGAGCGCAGCTTCGAATTGTAGTTCGCGCAGACCGGCCAGGCCCGGCACCGGTGGCGGCGCACCGGCTCGAACCGAGGCCAGGTAGGCGTTGATCGCCTTGCCAAACGAGGCCCGGTACTGATCCCAGCGCGACACATCGCGGCGCAATGCATACACGATATGGCGGCCGCTGGCATAGTCGATCAACTCCAGATCACCATCCAGATCACGCATGCTAATTCGACCGCGCTCGAAGGCCAGGGTCAACTCGTAAAGCGGCAGTTTAAAATCGATCGCACAGGTGCCGATGATCGTGCCGGTGGCATCGTTTTGCATACGCAGGGCAGCCGTCACATTTGCCACATCCTCGCTGCCCATGCACGGCCCGCTTTGTTGCGTTGCCAGCGCCGTAATCGTGTCCGCAGGACCGATAAAGTCGAGCACCAGATCGATGCAATGACTCCAGCAGGCATAGTGGACCAGCGCCGTGAAGTGGACGGGACGGCCCAGATCGTGTGTCTGGATCAATTCCCGCGCCTGGATCGTCTGGTCGAAGAAGCGATAGTTAAAGACCATCGCCGTCTCTGTGCCCGCCGCCTGCGCCCGTTGCAGCAGCGTTTTGGCCAAGCGAAAATCTTCCTCACTCACGGCAGCTTGTCCCTGCTGAGCGACCAGTGGCTTTTCAAAAAAGAGCCGTTTGGGGTGAAAGGTCAATAACTCTTCGGTCACGGCGTAACGGCTGGATTCATTCGTCAAAACCAGAACCGTGTCCGGCGCGTCTGCCATCAATTCGGCCAGCGAATCGGCCACGCGCCCACCATATTGCTGGGCGACCGCGGCGGCTTTGTCACGGTTGCGATTGTAATAGCTCAGACTGATATCTTTGTGTTGAACAATGGCAGCCAGGTAATTGTGGGCCACCTTGCCGGTGCCGACGACAGCGACTTTTAGGGTCATGGTGTTTCCTTCATCATAATGGATTAAATTCTAAAGGTTGTGTCCTTCAAATTGAAAACCAGTTATATAAAAAGTCCCTTTCCTAGCCGGGGAAAGGGACAAGAGACTACTCTGTAAGCAATGCTCATGCGGGTAAGGACGGTCGTAAGCCGCGCCGAACTGCTTCTGCTAACGCCTGGGCTTTGCGCAATAACCCCTCTTGATAAATTTGCATGAGCCTTGCCATTTCCATGCGTTCAGCTTCTAATAACAGGCCAGCCTGCTGCTTATAGAGTAAATCGCTTAGTCGACTGTCACTGTC
>JBBRVA010001073.1:0-2428 GCA_038247295.1 Caldilineales bacterium
ACACAAGCCCTTGTGTAGCCCCCATCCGGCGTCGGCACTACGCAGGCGAGACAGGCGCCGATCCCACAGACCAGATCGGCTTCGACCAGCACTTGCGTAAACCCGCTTTCTAGCCGGAAGCGATGGCGGCGGATGGCATCGGCCAGCGGTTGGAATGTGGCCATCGGCAGCGCCGCACAAATTTGATCCGACCAGGCAATTGTTTCTTTCAACTGACGTTGCCATTCACTTTCCGTCTTGGCCAGGCGCACCTCCACGGCAATTGGCAAGAGGGGCAGCAGCGGGTTTTCGGCCTTACCGTCCGTTTGCAGCACCAGCGTGATCCGTCCGCCCCGATCGAGCAAGGGGTCGATCAGGGGCAGTAGAGCCGGCGCCCGATCGGGTGTCGCCAGCAAAAGCAGATTATGGCGTTGGGCGGCGAGACTGAACCCTTGCCCCAACGGCCCGATCAGGTTGACCGTTGCGCCTGGCGGTTGCGCGGCCAACCAGCGATAGCCCGGATCGTCGCCAACCGGCAAGATGAATTCACCGCTATCGAATTTTTCTAAGGCAAATTTTTCATCTACCAATGGCTCGTTGCCCGCTTCATCCGGCGCGTGATCACTTTCATCTGCGCCTTGCATCTGGCGTCTACCGGCAAAAAAGAGCGGACGGCGCAGGTAGATCTGCCACTGTTCCGCTCGCTCGGCAGGTGTTGCCGCGCCACAGCGCGCCAAAACATAGCGCCCAGCGCCAATGCCCTGGCTCAGCCCAACGGGTAAATGGAGCGCGAGCAGCGCCGCGCCATCCAAGGGATGCACCGGCGCGGCGACTACGGCGGTCATCGTGCCATCGGTGTGAAACGCGGGGGCGAGTGTAGATTGATCCATACAGACAATTCCAGGCATTCAATGGTATACTGATTGGTAGACAGTAAACGGTAGACGGTAGACGTTTGTCATTCGTCAATCATCCTGCCTCCCCATTCTGGCATACCCTTGACCGCGGAGCAAATTGTCGTGTCATTAGCAACTTCACTGGCGAAAGTGTGGAACCGAGACTTGCCCCCCAATGTGCGCATCAGTGCGCGCATTCTCTGGCCGATCTTGATCGCGCCCATCGCACTGATCAACCAACTGGTTACACCCCATCCGATCTGGATTGTGCTGCTGATCGCGATTGGCGGCCTCTATACGATTGGCTATTATTGGGTGCGCAGCCAGGCGCAGACGGTTAGCTTGCGGCGTGTGCGCGTCGGCGTCCTGTTGGTGGCCGGCGACACCCTACGCGAAGAATTTGATCTGCGCAACGACAGCAATTTACCGGTGCTCTGGGCCGAATTTTTCGATCAATCCAATCTGCCCGATTATCAGCCGGGGCGGGTGGTGGCCTGTGGCGCCAACAGTTCGTACCGCTGGCATGCGGAGGTAGAATGCCGGCGGCGCGGCGTCTATCAACTGGGACCGCATCAGATCACCTTGGGTGATCCATTTGGCCTCTTTACCTTGACCATGCAGTTTGATCAGACCGATGCCGTTCTGATCTATCCCCGTGTGGCCCATCTGCCGCAGGTGACGCTGCCGCAAGGTAACACCGAGGGCGCGGCCCGGCGTCGACGTCCTCTCTGGGGCGCGCTGCCATCGGCCAGCGTGCGTGAACACCAACCGACCGACAGCTTGCGCTATATCCATTGGCCGGTCACCGCCCACCGTGGTGTCCTGATGGTGAAGGAGTTGGAGATCGAACCGAGCGGCGCGGTCTGGATCGTGCTTGATCTGAATGAAAGGGTGCATGCCGGGGAAGGTGAACAGAGTACACTGGAAACGGCGATTGTGGCCGCCGCCAGCATTGCTGCCGAACTCCTAAACCGCAGCGATCGGCGCACGGTGGGTCTGTTGACGTTGGCCGGTGAGCAACAATTAACTGTCCTTGCCCCACAGGCCGGTCAAGCCCAGTTGTGGGCCATTTTAGCGGCGTTGGCGCCGGTGCAACCCACCAACATTGGGCTGGCCGAGTTTTTGCACAACAGCCTGGCCACACTGGGACGCCGCGGCAGCTTGATCGTGATAACGCCGCAAACGACAATGGCGGCTGGCAATCTGGACGGCGAACCGTCCGCACAGGCTGATCAAGACTGGGTGGCAGAGGTGGTCCACTTGCAGGCGCTCGGTTTGGCCGCCAGCGTGCTTTTGATCACGGCGGCGACGGCGGAAGAGCAGAGTGCCGAAGGTGTGCGCATGTTATTGGCGCGTTACAATATTCCCTTGCAAACGTTGCAAGCCGGCACAAGGCTGCCCGCGGCCTTAACCTTCCGGCGCAAACGCAAAGTGATCCGCAGCACGCCCACTGGCGGCGCAGTAACGTACGAGGTGGACGAGGAAGTAGGGTGAGGGGTAGTGCGTAGTGGTTCGTTGGTCGTTCGTCGTTCGTCAATAATTAGCCGTAGGTC
>JBBRVA010001074.1:0-2421 GCA_038247295.1 Caldilineales bacterium
AACCCTGGCCCGCCATTTTACCGATAACAGCGAGCTATCGATTCTCTGCTTGCGGTTTGGCGTGATCAATCGCGAAGACCGCCCGCTCACTACTCAACAATTTCCGATCTGGTGCAGCCAACGCGATGCTGTGCAGATGATCGAAAAGTGCCTTGGCGCGCCAGACGATCTGAAGTATGATATCTTCTTTGTCACCTCAAAAAACAAATGGGGATATCGCGACCTGACGCATGCTCGCGATGTGGTCGGGTATGAACCGCTAGATGCAGCAGAAAATTATCGCTAAAACAAATATTATAAAACCGTCACTAAATTTTTAGGAGCTAATGATGAAAAAAGCATTGATTGTCTGGGGCGGCTGGGAAGGCCACGAGCCCAAGAAATGTGCCGATATTTTCGCCCCTGCCCTGCGTGAGCGCGGCTTCGAGGTGGAAGTGTCTGACACGCTGGACAGCTATCTAGACACAGAGATGATGCTGGCGCTCGACCTGGTCGTGCCAATCTGGACAATGGGCACGATTAGCAAAGAGCAAGAAAAAGGCTTGTTAGATGCGATTGGCAGCGGTGTAGGGTTGGGCGGTTGGCACGGTGGCATGGCGGATTCCTTCCGCAACAACACCACCTACCAGTGGATGGTCGGTGGCCAATGGGTGGCGCATCCAGGCAATATCATTGACTACACCGTCAACATTACCAACCACGATGACCCGATTACGGCCGGCATAAACGATTTCCAGATGCATTCCGAGCAATATTACATGCATGTCGATCCGGCCAATCAAGTGCTGGCGACGACCACCTTCAACGGTGACCATGCGCCTTGGGTGGCAGGCACGGTAATGCCGGTGGTCTGGAAGCGGATGTGGCAGCAAGGCCGGGTTTTCTACTCCTCACTCGGCCACGTGGCCAGCGATTTTAATGTCGCGGAAGCCAAAGAGATTCAGTTGCGCGGCATGCTGTGGGCGAGCCGGTAGACATTGGTAATTGGTAAGCGGTAAGTAGTAATTTGTTACAAGAAAGCGCAATTACTACTTACCAATTATAAACTCTTCACCTTCGATGCATAGCGCCCGGTATTGCGCAGCAACAGATAGAAGGGTTTGTCCAGTTTGCGCCACTCGGCAATCGTCTCCTTCAAGATCGCCTGAGCCACTTTCCACTCGTCTGGTTGGTGGGTGGCAAAAGGCGCGACGTGATCATAGAGCAACACATACCCTTGCGCTGGCGCCCACGACAAATCCCGAATGCACTCCTCGAATGCATCCCAGTTCTGCCCAAAATACGTGGGGAAATCCATGCTCGCCGCACTAGCGCGTAAAAATTCGGTTTTGGTCTCAATTTTGCGGCCGTCGAGATGAAAGCCGCGCCACCCGACTGTTGTCAGCGCAGTTAGGATGTTTTCTGCCTTCGCCCGCGAGGCTAAGCGATAAATGCCCTGTGGCCGTGTTCCGGTCAGGATTGGTTCTAAATTTTTCATTCTGGCACCACCCAAGCAAAGCTGTCATAATGATCTTCAGTATAATAAAGTTCGCCCTCTTCGCCCGCAATAATGCGCCGCGCGCCGCGATCGCTCGAATCGGGTGTTATCACTGTATATTCACGATAATAGCCACGTGGCTTGCGCGGCAGCAGTCCTTCCCGGTTTTGGAATGTAATGCCATCGCGTTCATATGGGAAAGGGCCATCTTGCTCAATCAACTGGATCGTATCGCGCGCTTCAGGTGGTAACTCATCCAGCGCGATGACGGCCATCCCTGCAGGTCCAGCCCGGGCTTCTGGCGTGGGCGTCTTGCTTGGTTGAGGGCGGGCAGTAGACGTGGCCGTGGCTTTGGCTTTTTTGGTTGGTTTGGCCGCAGCTTGTACGGTTGGCAACTGTGGCTGGTCGTTGCTATCCACCTTGCCATCGACCACGGTCACTTGCGGCGTGGGCGTTGTCTCCGCCGCGGATTCAACCACCACTGAACCGCCGCCCAACCATTGTTGAAGTAAGTAGACGAGCGCAATCAGGATCAGCGAGCCCACACCCATTTGGGTTTGGCGCTGGCGGGTTGGGCGCGGGCTAGCAGCGCGCTTGGAATTGGACATATACCCTCAATAGATGATTACTTGGTTGGGAAATAAAATCTGATGGACTCATCTGTGCAAAGCGTGCAAACCAATGTCTTGTTGGTGGGCAAAATCTTGTGTTTGTACGCTTTCAGTATATGAGCGAATCTGATAAAGTGTAGCACATTCCTTGCACGAGCCCAAGCGCTTTCCATTCAGATTTGCTAAAAAGTGGATGCCAGAAGCAAGGCGTATTATCCAACAGTTTTTCTTGCGCCTTGGCTCCCTCGCAACTTTGCGTTAAACTTTTATGATTCCCATAAGGAGAGAAATGGCTAAAGAACTCAAAGTAGCCTTTGCCGGTGCACGCCGATC
>JBBRVA010001075.1:0-2417 GCA_038247295.1 Caldilineales bacterium
CGAGCGGCCAGAAGCTGGGAGTGAAATAGCGCAGTTGGGGTGTCTGGTCACAGTTGTCGTAATAGCCATCGGCCAGGAAGGTATAGCCATCGTCATCCACGGCCATATACTCGGCATCGCTGACAAAATCGCGGGGCAGCGACGTTGGTTGCGGTCTTTGTGAACAGAGGCTCTTCATATAATCGACCATTTTGCCGGCGGTGGCGGCCACTTCCCAGGCAAATTCCTCCCCTTCCATTGCCGCGATCTGCGGGCTGTAACGGGCAGTCATGCGGTAGTCGTCAATAAAGTAGGGGTAGAGCGGCGCAATGAAAAAGCCGTTTTCCGGCTGGTTTTCGACGGAGAACCAGAGTGGGTCGGGTGTGGGGTCGCCATCCTGGCCGCGCACGGTGATCTTGACCGGTTCGTCGGCAATCGCCTGAATTGTGTTCGCCCCGGTTTGGGCAAAGGTGGTTGGGGGTTTGTTTGTCCCCGGCGCTTTGATGTTGACGATCTGTTGCGTGTTCGCCGTCTTTTCAGAGACATTGCCCGAACCATCGGTGGCCGACCAGTCGATGCGGTAGATGCCATTCATGAATTGCGCGGGCGCGTTGTTGTTAATCGTCGGGCGCAAGTCGGCCACATCGAAGACCTGCGGCGCGCCCAGCGGCACGTCAATCGCGCTGCCGGTCGCCTCCATGATCACCGGTGGTGGCGCAACGAGGATCGGCGGCTTGGTATCGACCACGGCCACCCGTTGGACGGCTTGGGTTTCATTGACGCCGCCGCTCGCATCCTTGGCACCGTTATCGCTTGCGGTCCAAGTAATGATGTTCTCCGCGCCGAGCGGCCAGAAGCTGGGAGTGAAATAGCGCAGTTGGGGTGTCTGGTCACAGTTGTCGCGGATGGTGAGTGCGGCTTGTAGGGTGGGAATGTGTTTCCGCGCACTAATCCCACCCGGTTCGAGCGCTTCGACCGTGACATCTTGCACCCCGCCGATCGTCGGTGGTACCTTGTCGATGACCATGACATACTGCGTGCGGTAGGTGGTGGCGTTGGGGCTGCCGCCGACAAAGTAGGGTTGGGCCACCCGTGTCACAGTCGCCAACACTTTGAAGCCGACCCGCTTGGCCACATCTTTGGCAATCTCTTTGGCGATCTTTTTGCTGAACTCCTTGGCCCCCTGTTCGGATGCTTCTTTGATCGCCGCTTTGATCGCATTTTTCAGCGCCTGGACAACGCCTTCTTTCCCGGCGCGCTTGCCCGCGGCGGCCGCGCCCCCAAAGTTGGGGATATAGAGATAGTCAAAGGGAGACAAAAGCGTATCGGCTTGCCAACTCAAGCCATTGGTGCCGGCAAAAAAACGGACAGTTTCAGTGTTGAGCCGTTCGCCCGGATGGCGCAGTGTGATCAGCACGTCGCTGTTGTAGTGATAGATCGCCGGGCGGCCCACTGTCCCCCAATCATTGGCGGCAAATTCCGAGAGGTTCAGCGGCAGTTGGATGCCATAGATATTGATGTACGAACCGTAGGTCTCATGGGTAAAGCGGCCATATTCGAGCATGAGCTGTTTCTCGAGTTCCGCTTTCAGACCGGGGATCTCACGCAGTTCGGGGTCGTTCATGACTTCGGTGATGATCTCGGCGTCGAGTTGCGTCAGGGCGTTGTAATTGACGGCAATCGGCATGCGGAGATTCACGCTGCACCCGCCCTGTGGCGGTTGATAGGCGAGATTGTTCGCCGGGACGAGGTGGGGCGGGCAATTCTTGAGTTCCAGATTGAGCCCATAGGCAGCGAGATCCGCGGCATCTTTGAAAAAAGGGATGGGGACCAGCGACGCAATGGAGGCGGCGATGTGGCCATTTTTGAGGGGATTGATGCAGTCGAGCGGTTCGGCGGTGGTGGTTTCGTTGATAGCAGCGGAAACAGGTGTGCTGGTGCTTTGTGTGATCGGCGCGGCAGCGACAGTCGTAACCTGTGTCCACAGCAGGCAAAGGGCGAGGCAGACCACAAAGAGTGGGGATGTGAGACCGCTGTACAAAATTCGTTTTGGGTGATGCATATAGATTGTTCCTTTTGTGAACAGGTCACGAATTAGATTATGGGGAGCAAATGCAACCGTTTTTCTACCACCGAAGTGAAAAACTCGTTCCACGCTCCAGCGTGGAATGCTAGCCGGACGCTCCGGCGTCCCGAGGCGCAGAGCGCCTCAATCGGATTCCCACGCTCTGCGTGGGAACCAGAATCTCTTAACTTAACGTTACTATTTAGACAGTTGAGTCAGAGGCAGGGAGGAAGGGGGAGCCAGTCAAAGCACCGAAAAGGACTTTGATGACATTATGCCCCTGCTTGCGAGCCGTCGAGATATAGCTACGAATGTCACAGAAAGTGGAAGCGCCCTCCATGGTACGGAAAGCACCCGAGACCTTCTGTTTAAG
>JBBRVA010001076.1:0-2412 GCA_038247295.1 Caldilineales bacterium
ATAAACAATGGGGGCATCGGGCCGGCGCGCGGCGTCCAGGCCGATGACAGCGGGGCGCACGGCATAAGTCACCTCAATCAAGGTCAACGCCGCTTCGGCGGTGCGCCCATCCACCGCCGCAACCGCGGCAATCTCTTGTCCGACATAACGGACAACCCGCTCTGGATCGAGTAATTCAACAACGGCTTTGACCCCAGGCAAGGCCAGCGCAGCGCGACTGTCGATGACAAGCACGGTGGCATGCGGATGCGGTGAACGCAGAATACGGCCTTCCAGTTGGCCTGGGTAATGGATATCGACCGTATATTTGGCGCGGCCGGTCACTTTTTCGATGGCTTCGACCCGCGGCGAGAGCAGCGCCTCGGCGTCATCTTCAAGGTCATCAAAACGGCCGGCACACGCGGCTTGCATGGCGTCCAGAATGCCGACGTACGCGCCACAACGGCAAAGATGGCCAGCCAACGCCGCCGCAATTTCCTCCTGTGGCGGCGCGCTGACACCATGTGTCGCTCGCCATTGTTGGTAAAAGGCGATCCCCGTATTGATAAAACCGGGCGTGCAAAAGCCGCACTGCAAACCATCACAGGCCATAAACGCTTTTTGCACAGGATGCAATTGATCCGTATGCGCTTCGATTGTCTGGATAGAGCGTCCGTTGAGGGCATGGGCGGGCAGTAGACAACCGGTCATCGGCACGTTATCGACCAATATGGTGCATGCCCCACAGACGCCGGCGCCACAGACTAATTTTGTGCCGGTCAGTTTGGCGTGGTCGCGGATAAACTCTACAGCCGACTCGTCGGAGTCAATGCCAGTCAATGAAAATGAATGGCCGTTGATTTCGGTTTGCATCGTGTTTCCTTCATACTGGTTAAGCTCGAGAAGCCTAGGAATATCGCACGCAAAGGCGCAAAGAACGCAAAGAAATGCAAAACGTGACAATGCCGGCTTATTCGCAGCTTACGCATCACACAGATAAAAGCACTAAAAATCTATGTCATCGTCGATCACAGGTCGGGCACCATCTACGGGCTAGCGCCTCGTCATAAATTGATAGCCGATGGCCGCCGCGAGGCGTCGCGGCACCAAGCGGTTGCTCTAGGCGAGCAGCGCATGGATAAAACCGGGCACGACGCTAGGGCGGCCAGCCAACATGGCCTGCAAGCCCTGGCGCACAACCATAGCGCTGTCCGACATCGTCAACCGTTGATAGAGGGTAAGGCGTTGACCGGAAACAGCGAGGAATTCCGTGGCCGTAATGCCCGGCGAAAGCACGGTGCAGTGCACATTGGTCTTGCGCAGTTCGTAGCAGTGTCATCATGCCCGGTTGGCGGCTGCGGAGCTCGGGGACGGCCATTTGTAAGAAGGGTACACCACCGTAGAAGAATTAGTGTTGGTCATGCTTTATTCTCCTCTCAATTCACTTCCATACACCGGTAAAAAGATGATAAAGGCACTGCCCTGGCTCCGTCCAACGGGCGGACTCTCTGCCCAGATTTTACCACCCTGCGCTTCCACTAATTGGCGTGCAATCGCCAGACCAAGCCCCGAACCACCCGTTTGCCGGTTGCGCGATCCATCGGCACAGTAGAAGCGATCAAAAATGTGCGGCAGATCAATTGGCGCAATACCTTCGCCGCTGTCGATGATGGCGATGTGAATGCCGGTTTGCTCGGCCGACAGTGTCACCCTAATTTGGCCCCCTGCCGGTGTGTGGCGCAATGCATTATCGAGTAGATTCGTCAGCACCTGCCCCAACCGTTGTGGATCAGCATTCGTGAGCGGC
The DNA here is from genome assembly GCA_038247295.1 of Caldilineales bacterium. Lineage (GTDB taxonomy): Bacteria > Chloroflexota > Anaerolineae > Caldilineales > Caldilineaceae > JAPLGZ01. The sequence goes on from JBBRVA010001076.1 coordinate 1,787, forward strand.
AGATTTTCGGCACCGGTCAACGACAGATCAACTTGCTGCACCGTGGCCTGGGGTTGAAACGCCGTCACGGTGCGGCAGGCCAACTCGGCTAGATCCAGCGGCGCAAGGGCCAAGGCCAATTGACCCGCCTCGGCATTGGCCAGGGTGCGTAAGTCTTCGACCAGGCGATTCAGAAAGATCGCTTGCTGGTGAATAGAGTCCAAACTCTCGGCAGTCCAGGGGAAAACTCCGTCCTGGATCGCCTCTACCGTACCTTGGATGCCGGCCAACGGCGTACGCAGTTCGTGGGCAATATCGGCCATCAAATGGCGGCGCAAGGTTTCCTGGGTCTCCAGGCTACGGGTCATTTGGTTAAAGATGATGGCCAATTCACCCACTTCATCTTTGCTCTGCACGGGCACGCGCACCGTTCGATCACCGGCCGCAATCCGGTGCGAAGCCTGGGCCAGCGCCGCCAGGGGACGGGTGACTTGGCGCACCAAGAGCCCCGCCAGGATCAATGCCACTGCGCCGGCGATCAAACCGGCGACCAAGACGGCGCGCGTCACCCCATTGAGCAGCGTGGCGCCCTCGTCGTCGCGCCGATACATCATCCCGCCGGCCACCAACAATTCGCCAAGCGCCGC
>JBBRVA010001077.1:0-2348 GCA_038247295.1 Caldilineales bacterium
CGTAGGAGACATCGCCCAGCGGCGTCCAGGCCGTATAGAGTTGTTTGGTGCCGCGGCTCATGTAGACAATGTCGCAATGCGGCTGCGTGGCGGTGTTGGAGCCAGGCATTTTGGCGCGCAGCCAAGTATAGTCAAAGTGGGTTGCTTCGCCGCCCAAAAAGTAGCTAAAGAAGTTCATCATATCTTCGCCATAGACCAAGCCCTGGACCGCCAGATTTTGGGCAGCCAGATCGGGCCGGTAAGAAAACTCCACGCCCGCTTTAGCCACCCCATCAAGCAGTGGATAGGCTGGGTCGAGCGATTCTTGCTCGGCCAGGCGTTCGAGCACCGCGCGGCGTGCCTCTAACACCTGATCGCGGTTGAGCAGTCCGGGCAAATAGAGATAGCCATCCTCAGCCATACGTTGGCGTAGAGTGGCCACATCGTTGATCACATCGGTCGAGTCGCGCAGCTCGCCAAAATATTGGGGGGTCGTTTCCAACGGGCTACCGCGGTAATAAAGGGCGGGAAAGGTTTTAGTCGACATCGGTTTGTTCCTTTGATTGAATTGGACAGCGTCACTGCGATTATTTTAGTCGGAATGGCAGGCAATCGTCAATGTGGGTTTTTACCGCGCAGCCATTGCAAATTGGCTGTGAATGATGTAGATCTCTATACGCGCGCCTGGCGGATCAAAAGTGCCAAGGTACCGATGACACCCACACAGAAAAGCAGCGTCAACGCAAAGCCCCAGCCAATGCCCCACGCGTTGCTGGCCAGACCAATCGACCACGGCCCTAACGAGCCACCCAGGCCGGCCGCCGTAAAGAGCAAACCCAAGATCGTCCCCGTGTTGTGCGGATGCAGCCGGGAAACAGCCGCCGTCATGGTGGGGAAAATGATCGACAGGAAGAGCCCGCTCAGCGGCAAGCAGAAGGCCAGCGCGGGTGGCGCCACAATCGCAATCAAAATTGCAACGAACGCGCCGATCATGGCCAGGATAATCGCCCGCAAATAGCCAATGCGGTCCACCAGCAGGCTGCCCACGAGCCGCCCGATCATGATCATGCCGAAAAATGCTGAGAGATAAAGCGCTGCGGTCGCCTGGGCAATGCCCTTGGCCTGGATCAGATATTCCACGATCCAGGCCGCAATCCCGATTTCTGTCGCCACATAGAGGGCAATCGCCACGTAGAAGCCGATCATGGTGGCGCTAAAACCAGTGCGGCGCAGGGTCGACCAGTCAAAACCGCTGCTGCTGGCCATCTTCGCCGTGCGCGGGGCCGGGGTCAAGAGCAAGAGCAAAACTAACACCAGCACCAATGGTATGCTGTATTGAAAAACCTGGCGCCAGGAAACACCGGCGTCCAGCAGCCAGGCCGCGTAAAGCGGCACCAGCAGCGAACCAAAGCCATGAAAGGTCGCCAGCAAGTTGAGATAACGCCCTTGCGCTTGCGGATGGAGGCCGACAATTAAGCCATTGCCGCCCACCTCAATCGAGCCCGTACCCATGCCTAGCAACAACATCGATGCAAAAAGCAGTGGATAGGTGTTAGCGCGGCTAAAGCCCAAGATGCCGCCGGTGATCAAGAGGCCGGCAATGATCAGGATCGTGCGATTGCCGGCCCAATCCGACAAGGGGCCGGCCAGCAGGGTGGCAACGACAAAGCCCAGATAGGCGCCCAACAGGATGCCGCCACCCTGGGCATAGTTAAATTGCAATTCATCTAACAGGTTCGGGAAGGTGGGACCCTTCAAGTTATCGACAAAACCAAAGATAAAAAATGCAAAAAAACCGCCCGCAGTCAACAGCCAAAGTTGGAGCGGACGGTTGGTTGGTGTGGTCAAGGCTGTGCTGCTCTCCATCTAGTCTCCAATCATCACAAAATCAGTAGAGCGCAATCGTCGCGCGTAAACCCCTGGGGTTTGGCATACCAAACCGGATCGGAGCTGTCACATCTAAACCCCAAGGGTTTTGTCGCCAGCCCTTGGCCTCAATCCCGACCAGCTGCCTATGCGTCATGACAAGCATCGTGACTCTATTCGGTTGTTTGCTGCCGTTCAAAGTGGATAATTCTGTTCGTTCGTTGATCAACGATGACTTCGTAGGCAATTAGGTACCCACTACGGGCATACTCGAACGTATTCGGTGCCCCAGCGATTGCCATTGCACCCTCTGGCTGAGAGCTTTCATAGAGCACAGCAACCGCATCCCGGAATAACGCGGCTTCTCCCCTGGCAATTTTATATTTGTCACGTACTGCTACAGGGGAAAAGGATACATTCCATTGGTGTTTGCTCATCACGCCGCGTCGTCCAGGCCCGCCATGAAATCATCAACACTCAGATCAGGTTCAGCGGTCGTATGC
>JBBRVA010001078.1:0-2339 GCA_038247295.1 Caldilineales bacterium
AATCTTCCTCACGTAGATCAACCGTCGGTGCAGCACGCAACAAGCCCGCGTTGTTGACCAATAACCAGAGTGGCCCCAATTCCTGCTCGATCCGCTCGATCATCGTTTCAACTTCAGTTTTGCGGCTGACATCGGCCACAAACGCTGTCGCTTGCAAACCCAACGCACGCAATTGCGCCGCCGTCTGTTCCGCCGATTCTGTGCGCGCACTGACGGCGACGATCATGCCTTTTTCTGCCAGAACACGCGCAATCCCCAGTCCGATCCCGCGTCCAGCACCTGTAATGAGAGCGACTTTTCCTTCCAGGCTCATGTTGACTCCATACAAACGATGAATTGCAGGTGCAGTTTTTAACCGCATGGTCTCGGTTAGACCAACCCGTGCGGTTAAAAACCGCACCTACATTCACCCAATCTTCTCACGCCGTTTCTGCCAGATAACGCCGATACAGCGCCATATAATCCTCAATTCCGGCGCGAATGTCGCCAAACTGGGGTTCGTAACCCAACTGTTCCTGTGCATTCTGGATGCTAAGGACGCCACGGTAGCGAATCTCTAGCAGATCATTCTCCGACAGGCCGGAACCGATCTCAATATCAGCGCCCGGAATCAGTTCCTTGACTGTATCGGCCACCTGACCCGCCGTTACCAAGGGACGGCCAGTGGCGGCATAGAAGACCCGATCGCGCACCTGGTCGGCAGGCAGATCGGCAGCTTTGACGGCTAATTGCGCCACATCGGCGGCGTGGGTGTAGTCGCGGGGGAATTCGCGGCCGTTTTCAAAACGGGTGGGCAAGCCACGCAACGAGTTTTCTACCATTGGTTTGACAAAGAGCGGCCACTGCATGCCAAAGCCGTAAACGGCCGACGGGCGCAGGGTGATAAAGTCTAGCCCAAACGATTGATGATAGGCCCAACAGAAAGCTTCGGCGCCCACCTTGGCCGCACCGTAAAAGCTGGAGCCAGGGCCCTCGGTGGCCAATAAAACGGGATGGTTGACATCAATCGGCTGGTATTGCACGGCGGGCAACACGCCAATGCTGGAAAGATAGACGACACGGCCAATGTTCATAATACGCGCCGCTTCCAACACATTGAAGGTGCCCTCAACCATCACTTTGAGGGCGATGCTCGGCTGGCGGCTGAGGAGCACCGGGTTGGTAATGGCAGCGGTATGAATAATCGCATCGGGGCGATGCTTCTCAACAGCGGCGACGATGCCCGACCAGTTATCGACGCCGCCTTGGATAAATTGAATCGCGCCACTCACTGGTTGGAGCAACCAGGCCGCCTCTGGACCCGGCTCTTTCACATCCAGGTTGATCACGCGGTCGCCCCGTTCGGCCAACAAGCGCAAGATGTAACTGCTGATAAAACCGGATCCACCGGTGACGAGAATTGTGCGTACCATCGCTTAGTCTCCTATACTTTGCGTTTTTTGCAGTGTAATACCTTTTGCGTCGGACGCGCTTTAAAGCCGTGGCGTTCGTATAAAGGCACAAGATCAGCTTCGCAGAACAAGGTAATCGTTTCGATGCCGGCTAAAGCGTCTAGCAAATGATTTAGTAAGAGCTTGCTTACCCCACGCTGACGATAGGCGGGGTGGACCATCACATCCTCGATATAGGCGCGCAAGTGACAATCCGAAACGGTGCGCGCGAAACCGATCAACTGTTCGTCGTCCCATGCGCCGACGGTCGTATCAGGTTGCAACACAAGCGCAATATCGGCCAGGGTGCGCGCCGGCCACCACCAGACTTGATCATAGAGTTGGCGGACGGCAGCGGGAGCGATCGGCTTGGCCTTATGCAGCACAACTTCAATCTCTGGCATAGGGCTAGCCGTTGCCTGTGCTGTCGATCCGGGCCACGGCATAGGGCAATAGGGTGACTTCAAGCGTTCCGTTGGCGGTGGCGATTGATTCACCCGCCTGGTTACGAAACGTCTCAGGTGACTGCATGGCCGCTTCCACGTTTGTTTCATCCAACACGCGCAGCTTGACCAGCGCGCTCAAACCTTCTACCGTCACCGTTTGCGGATCTGCACGCAAGTTGGCCAACAAGAGCCGCTGGTGACCCTCCTTTTGCAGCAACAGCCCGTCCACTCGCAAGGGATCACTGGATTGAATGGGAATTACTTGACCAGCGGCAAAGTCACCCACATCGGCCAGCACATGATAGAGCGGAAAGACCGCGCCAGGCAGGGAAGGGAATTTTTCTGGCAAGGGCGAACCTGCGGATGTTTCCATCACGCCGCGCCAGCCCGTGGTCTCGTAATAGGTTATGCTCGCCACCTGGCCCGTTTCGGCAAGATATTTGATGCTGCCCAGCGTCCATGC
>JBBRVA010001079.1:0-2332 GCA_038247295.1 Caldilineales bacterium
AGATGGAGGGTGTGGAGCTGGTGAAAGGCTTGGTCGATCCAGGTGCGGGCACCGGCGGCATCGCCAAGCCGCAGGTGGAGCCGGCCGAACGTGTGCGCGACGGAAGCTTCGCCCAACGGGTGATTCGTTTCGTTATAAAAATGCAGGGCCTGTTCATAGAACGTATTAGCGCGATGATAGTCACCTTGCGCCCAAGCAAGATCGGCCAACTGCTCTAAACAAACCGCCTCCCCCCAACGCAGCCCGATTTTGTGCATTTGGATCAACGCTTGTTCGGCATGGTGTTGTGCAATTGGATAATTGCCGAGCGCTTTGTCAATATCAACGAGATTGGTCAACGCCAGCGCTTCACCGACCGCTTTTTGCGTTCCGTGGCAAATCTCCAGATAGCGGGCCGCATAGACCCTTGCTAAGCCATAATCATCATTGCTCAACGCGATCGAGCAAAGCCAGCTATGGGCGCGCTGTTCGATGTCCAGCAACAGATCGCGATTGCCGATTTTACCCTGCGCCGTCTGTGCAATTGCCACAACCCGCTGCAATAGACCGTGCGCCTCGGTGGATTTGCCCTGACGCCGGAGGGCTTGGCCTTGCACGAGATAACCGAGTGCGGCGCCTTCCGGATTGGTCTCCTCCTGGCTCAGTTGCAAAATGGTGGCGGCTTGCTGGAGCGCCTCTTCATGCCGGCCACTGGTGATCAGGAGATTCGCCGACAAGCCGAGCAGGATGGTGTGTAGACGGCATTCCGCGTGCTGCGGCTCATCGTCGGGCAAGGCCAGTTGTGCAAGCGGGTGCGTGTAGCGCGCCGCGACCGCCAATGTGAACATGTCGATGCCTTCGGCAGTCAGCCCGGTGAGCCAGTAAAATTCGCGCAGCGTCAAGGCCGCTTGTTCGACCAGTGCAGTTGGCAGACGGCCAGCACCCCAGCGCCAGGCCAGCCGGAAATTGTCAATCTCCAGTTGCAGCGCTTGCATGCTCTCGCGCGGGGCATGATGGCGAATCCCGCGCTGGTGGGTCGCAAGAAACGTTAGATAATATTCACTATGGCGGCGCGCGCTTGCTTCCGCTTCATTGGCGGTGGCTAATTCCGCCGCGCCAAATTGGCGCAACAACTCATGGATCAGATAGCGACCCTGCGCCGTCGTCGTTTCACTCCATTGTAAAAGCGATTTGTGGACGAGGCGGGTTAGCACAGGCAGGGTTGCGCCGGCGACGATTTCTGCGGCCTCACGGGTAAACCCGCCTGGAAAGAGCGCCAATTGGCGAAAAACTTGGCGTTCCGGCTGATCTAGCAAGTGCCAAGACCAGGCAAAGACGGCCCGCATACTGCGTTGCCGTTCGGGGGCATCAGCCCAATCCACCGTTAAAAACTCAGCACTCTGTGCGATCTCGTCGGCAATTGTGGTCAGCGGCAGTGCCCCCACATGCGCCGCCGCCAATTCCAACCCCAGCGGCATCCCCTGCACCAGTTGACAAATGCGCAGCACACCGGCCAGATTCGCCGCCGTGAGCTGGAAATCGGCGTGGGCAAACTGGGCGCTTTGCACAAAGAGCCGCGCCGCCGGCGAGACGGTCGCTTCGGCCAGGGTTGCGTTGGGTGAAAAGGTGAGTGGTTGCACTTGGTAGATCTGCTCGCCCCGCACCTGTAGGCGTGCGCGCGAGGTGGCGAGGATCTGCACACCCGCGGCGGCCTGCAACAGTTCGCTAACCAACGTGACTCCGACCTTTGATTCAACCAGCAGATGTTCAAAGTTATCCAAAATCAGGAGCAGCCGTTTTGACCGCAGGAAGTGAAGCAGGGTCGTACGCGGCTCGTCCCCCATTGCCGTCACACCCAGCGCGCTGGCCAGCGCGCCGGCCAGCGCGTCTGGGCTGGTAAGCGCAGCCAAGGAGACAAACCAGACGCCATCGGGATAGGTGGGCAGTTGCTGGTGGCCTACTTCCAGCGCCAGACGGGTTTTGCCCATGCCCCCCGGCCCCACCAATGTGAGTAGGCGCACCGCCTGCAAGCGACTGACAAGCTCCGCCAGCTCCCGTGTCCGCCCCACGAAGGGGGTCAGGGCGGCCGGCAGGTTGTGCGGGGGTGAGGAGGTGACAGGATGACTGGATGATCTGGTTTCTTCATCTTGTCATCTTGCCATTTTGTCATCCTATCAAACGCGCCGCGTTGAATTTCTTCAGCCAGCGCCGCGGTCTCCGCTTCCGGCTCGGCCCCTAACTCCTCGCTCAGCACCTGGCGACAACGTTGGTATTGGGCCAGGGCCGCGGCGCGCTGGCCGCGCCCGGCAAAAATGCGCATGATCCGCCGGTGGGCCGCTTCCAACCACGGCTC
>JBBRVA010001080.1:0-2321 GCA_038247295.1 Caldilineales bacterium
CAAGTACCGCCCACGGTCGCTGAGCTTGTCGAAGCGACCGAGCAGCCAACTGCCGGTCGCACGGCTGAAGCAAAGCCGGTTAGCGCCCCACCACCCGCATCGCCGATCGACTTTGTATGGTGCCATGTGCCCGCCGGTGAATTTTTGATGGGGTCCGATGATCAACATGACCGTGAAAAGCCGCAACACAGGGTCAACCTGTCCGATTTTTATATCGCAAAGACGCCGGTGACTAACGAGCAATACAAACGTTTTGTCGATGCCAAAAGCCATCGGGCACCCAATCATTGGCAGAAGGGTCAAATCCCCAAGGGCAAAGAGCACCATCCAGTCGTCAACGTCGCTTGGCACGATGCCATGGCCTTCTGTATATGGGCAGGTGTTCAGTTGCCTAGTGAAGCACAGTGGGAGAAGGCCGCACGCGGCCCTTCGACCCCTTCGACCCCTTCGACAGGCTCAGGGGCCGCTCGGCTCTATCCGTGGGGCAATCAACAGCCCACGGATAAGCTCTGCAATTTCAATGATAATGTTAGGGACACAACGCCAGTCGACAACTATCCCGCTGGGGCCAGCCCGTATGGCTGTTTGGACATGGCCGGCAATGTTTGGGAATGGACTTCCAGTCTTTACAAAGGCTACCCCTACGATTCCAACGATGGCAGGGGAAACCTGGAAGATGGCGGGCGCCGCACGTTGCGCGGCGGTGCGTTTGTCCTCAATGATCTCGACGTGCGCTGTGCTTACCGCCTCAACCTCGCTCCCGGCTACTGGTACGATAGGGTGGGGTTTCGGGTTGTGTCCTCCGGCGCTGTTGCTCTCTGATGCTCTGGGGCCTCTGGTCTCTGATCAATCTGTTCTTCTGTGCTCTCTGCTTTAAGGATCTATACGGCACAAAGTGATTGAGATCAGTTAGCGGTTCAACGGCGCCGCAGGCGACCCAATGGGGGTCTGGGGGCGTGCCCCCAGCGCGCGAAAAATTTGGCGCAACCGGATCTTGAGGGTCGAACCACCTTCCGGGAAGCTTGATGCGAAGACGCAGTGGGTGCTAGCCAGCTTCCCGGAAGGGTACTTGTCGACCCTGGCTCGACTGAGCTCGCCGAACGTCTGACCTGCCTGATAGCTGTTTTCTCTTGCGAAAATAAATGTGGACTCCGTCATCAGTGATCGGCATGACCAGGGATGTACAAACGAGGCGTGCCCCGTACCCTATCGAGATCAAGAACGATCTCTGCCAAATTTTCGGCACACCGCCAACAATAATCGGGATCTGCAGTGATTCGACGAAGATTGCCAATCGTGATGACCGGTAAACTATCTTCTTTGACAAAGGTATTGATTATATATTCAAGCGATTTAGCACCATCCGAGGCTGTTCGATTTCCGGTTAAGAGTAGATAGCCACGCGCTTGGCAAAAGTGCCACACTTCTCTGTCACTGGCCTTAGGATGGAGGCCAACTTGGGGAAAGAACAGCAATTCCATCGGAAGCAACGGGATGAAACCTCGGTGACGCAATGTCTGAAAAATCGCATCGGCTTGTCCTTCACAGTTATGATCGCTGAGGATAATCTGCATCCATCTCTCCGTTGGTTGGAATTCGATTTTTTTCTAACAGCGCATAGACTGCGGCGCGTAAGGGCGTCATAGGCAATGGGGCAGCTTTTGCCCAACGTTCTTGGGCAAGACGGCGATGATATACCTCGCGCTCTTTGCGAAGTTGAATGGCCTTGGCTAATTCTGGTTCCAATGCCGCCCGATGTTTTTCGATATAGGCGATGGCAGTTTTTACTTGCAGCGGGGTCAGGTTAAAAGTTTCGCAGATTTGGTAGTTGGAATCACCTTCATCATAGGCTTCCATCACATCAAAGAGCAATACGCGGCTTTCGCTGATCTGCAAGCCACTCTCGGTTTCCAGGATTTGATAGGGTGTAGGCCAATTCTCTTGTTGTGATGCAAGGGTTGTGTCTAGATTCATGATGCTTTGCTCCTTTTGAGGAATTAAGGTTACATCAGCCCCCGTATCCAACAACATAGGCACATCAGGCAATGTCGCGTCACCTGTGTAGTGCTTCAAGGTAACGAGGGCAAGCGGTGCTGGCGGCTCGAAGTAAGTTGCGTTGTAGACAGTCATTCTTCAACAATTTCTTGCTTGAAGTCAACAACCTGATGGCGATGAACCAGTCGTGGACTTGCAATCCGCATTGTTTGTTGAGGGATATTCACTGCAATCGAACCGTTGACTTTATCAAATTTTGGTTGATCTGAATTAAATTGTAGGAATGCCACAAACTTGGACAATATCGCCAGGTTGTCCAAAGAAAG
>JBBRVA010001081.1:0-2317 GCA_038247295.1 Caldilineales bacterium
CACTTGAAACTACGGCTGGCTTGCATACATATCGGATTGTCCTATAGATCAGCATAAATGAGTGAGCAGCAATTGTCAAATTAGCGAAATTAATTCAAGTAGGGGAAGTAGCTGGCGGACGCGATTTGGAATAGTGCATGGCAGAACGGCCGTGCTGCAATTGGCCCATAAATTTTGCGCCACTCTTGGGGGGAAAATGTCTAGTCTTGGTGATACACCCGTCAACCCGATGCTCAATGTGCCACTCTATTGGCAGCTCTATCTACACCTCCGCTCAGCCATTCTCACCGAACGGCTCAAAAAGGGGATGAAATTACCCTCAACGCGCGCCTTGGCCGACGAATTGCATGTTTCGCGCAATACGGTGGTGAATGCCTATGACCAATTGCTTGCCGAAGGTTATCTGGAAAGTATCGCCGCCAGCGGCACTTATATCGCCTCCGTTTTGCCGGATCAGTATCTGACGCTACCTGCTTCATCTACCGCAAGCAACGCCATCAAGCCAGGCAGTCGCGCGCGGCTGCGCCTCTCGAAAATTGGCGAAGCACTGCTAGCCGCGCCGGCGCCACTCTCACCGCGGGCAAGTGCCTACCAGTCGCGCGCGTTTGTCGCCGGCATGCCGGCCCTGGATGCTTTTCCTTATGAGCTTTGGTCCAAACTTGTGGCCCGCCAAGCACGCCAGGCCACGGCAGACACACTGATGTATCCAGACCCGGCCGGCTATCCACCTTTGCGCACTGCGATCGCCGAGCACATTACGGTCACACGCCAGGTTCGTTGCACGCCAGCTCAGATCCTCATCGTGGCCGGTTCGCAGGGCGCCCTTGATCTGGTGGCGCGCCTGCTCCTTAATCCAGGCGACACGGCTTGGATGGAAGACCCGGGTTATCCCGGCGCGCGCGGGGCATTGATCGGGGCAGGTGCGCAGATTGTGCCGGTACCAGTCGACAACGCCTTTACGCCCTAAGCGCCTGGCACGAAACACCTTTTTACAGCGAACGCGAACGGGCAGCGTTGGCGCTAACGGAGACCGTTACTCTGATCGCTGATGGCCCCGTGTCTGACGAGGTCTACGCCGCGGCCCGCCAGCACTTTAGCGATGAAGCATTGGTCAATCTCACCCTGGCCATCGTTACGATCAATGGCTGTAATCGTCTGAGCCTTACCTTTCGCACCGTGCCGGGTAGCTATAAACCGCAGCGTTAGGATTAATGTGGAGATTGGAAATTGGAGATTATTGCCCTATAATCTCCAATCTCTAATCTCCAAAATTTATAATTTATTCGCTCGACATTCCTACGTAATCGCACAACATGAAAAGAGATTTTATGACAACGAAACAAGCCTGGATTAGCTTCTGGATCTTGGCATTGATCTGGGGATCATCCTACCTATTCATCCGCATTGGCGTTGAACAACTGCCGCCCTTCCAGTTGGTCTTTATTCGCACGGCGATTGCGGCTGTCGGCCTCAACCTTGTTGTGTATGGACGCGGCAAACGCTTGCCCACGGATCGGCGAGGGTGGGGCGATTTACTCTTCCTGGGCATCGTCAACACCGTCTTTCCATTTGCCTTGATCACCTGGGGCGAAACGCGCATTGAAAGCGGCCTGGCCAGCGTGTTGCAAGGCACGGCTGCCCTCTTTTCCCTGGTGATTGCGCATTTTCTTTTCGCCGATGAACGGATCACCTGGCGTAAAGTCATCGGTCTGCTAATCGGTTTTTTGGGCGTAGTCGTGTTGGCCAGCCGCAGCTCAGGGCAAACAAACACAGAAACCCATGCCACCCTACACTTGTTCGGCCAATTGGCCATCGTTGCCTCATCACTTTGTTACGCGATCGGCGGTGCGTATAGCCGCAAAGCTATGCAAAATCGTCTGGAACCAATTGTGGTCGCTGCCGGCTCGATGACGGTTGCCGCGCTGACCACGGGCCTCATCGCCTACGCGGCACCAAGCTTCGGCGGCGCCGCCCCCATTAGTTTGGGTCAATTGACACCCAACGTGCTCGGCGCCATTTTGGCGCTGGGGTTGGTGAACACATTTGGCGCCTATCTCATTTTCTATTCCTTAGTCGCCGCATTGGGCGCGGCTCGTACGTCGATGGTTACCTATATCATTCCGGTCGTTGGGCTGGTGCTCGGCGCGCTCTTCTTGGGCGAGTTGGTAGATTTCCGTCTGCTGATCGGCGCGCTCTTGATTGTGGGCGGCATTGCGATCGTCAATCTCAATCTCACGGCGTTTTTCAAGGGGTTAACGGCGCGAGCGGCAGTCAAGGAGCAGATTGTTTAACCTGATAAATAATTAATTGTGAATAA
>JBBRVA010001082.1:0-2311 GCA_038247295.1 Caldilineales bacterium
AAGGCGATTTTGTGCGAAAAGCCGATCGCTACCACCCTGGCTGATGTCGACCGTATGATTGCCGCCGCCGAGACCAATCAGGTGCTGCTCTCGATTGAGCATACCCGTCGCTGGTCGCCGATCTTCCTCAAAGCGCGTGGCTTGATCCGCAGTGGTGAATTGGGCGAGTTGCGCACTATCACGGCCAATTTGTACAGCCCACGCGCCATGCTCTTTCGCAACGGCACCCACCTGATCGACATGATCTGCTTTTTGCTGAAGCCGATCCGGCCTGGGTCTTTGCCGAATTGGAAGCCGGCTTTGACCATTTCACCACCTATCAAAGCGATGGTGGCCACGACCCGAAAACAGATCCGGCGGCCTCGGCCTACATCCACTTTGCCAATGGCGTGCGCGCCTATTACAACAGTGTCAAGATTCCTTTCCCCGGCTCACAATTTGAATTAGTCTGTGACCGCGCGCGCCTGGAGGTCTCCGAGCGCGGGTTGACTGTGATTCACAGCGTTGGTAGAGGGGAATGGGCTAGTGCGGTTGTGCCAACGGATGATTATATGTCCACCTATCAGCTCGCGGCGTTGGCCGAGTTGATCGAATGTCTGGAGCAGGGCGGCGCACTAATCTCACCCGCTCGTGCCGCGCGCAAGACGCTGGCAATTATGCTGGCCATGCTCAAATCGCATGAACTGGGCAATGTGCGCGTCAATTTGCCGTATGAATGACCTACAGGAATTAAATACGGTAAAACCCACCCCCTCCTAACGGGGTGCCCACTGGGCACCCGGCTCACGTCGACGCCCTCCCCTGAAAAAAGGGGAGGAACTGAAGCTTCGCTGACGAGATTACAGTCCCCGCCCTTATCAGGCTGTGCCTCCTCTATAAGCGCAGCGACGATCTCCGTGTAACTGTTGTTGTTAGCCAGCCAACCTATAGAAAAGAGACACCGCTATGGTTCTATACGATTCCTTACGCAACCTGCCAGCTCATACACTACGCATCATCGCTGGCGTTGGTTATCGAGATGGTGTTCCGGCTCAAACTGCGGATGCGGGCTGGCCAATGGGGGTGGTGCGCAGTGTGGCCGCGCGCTGGTTTGGTGAGCTGATCGTGATCGATTATCAAGCCCATCGTCTGTGGCGGATTGATCAAGCTGGCATCTTACATAGCCTGGCCGGCGACGGCATCCCCGGCAACAGTGGCGATGGCGGCCCGGCCAGTGCAGCCCGTTTCTTTGGTCCGCACGACCTAACCCAGGACAAGCAGGGCAATCTCTACCTGTCCGACCTGGGCAACCAGGTGATCCGGCGCATCGATGGCCGCACGGGCATCATTACGCGTGTGGCCGGTTCGGGCAAGGTGGGGCGCGGCGGGGATGGCGGCCCGGCGCTGGCAGCCGAGCTTGACACCACGTGTGGCGTGGCCGTGGATGACGCCGGCCATCTCTATCTTTCCAGTGAATGGGCCAACAATATCCGTCGCGTCGATGCCCAGACCGGCATCATCACCCTCTTTGCTGGCCAAGACGCCCGTTTCTATCCGCCCGATCAGAGCGCCGGCCGTGCCTATACCAGCCCGCGCGCTAGCCTGATGGGCTATCATGGTGATAACGGCCCGGCCAGCGCGGCGGCCTTTCATCATCCCGAACACTTGGCCTTTGACTCGCAGGGTAATTTATTTGTATGCGATAACTCTAACGACCGTGTACGCAAGATCGACAGGCAGACGGGGCTGATCAGCACCGTGTTGGGCAACGGCCAGCGCGCCTCGAATGGTGATGGCGGTCCGGCGGTGGCGGCCAGCACGCTGATGCCCGATGCGATCTGTTTGGATGCCCACGACAACCTCTACGTGGGTGAAAAGTACGGCTATCGCGTGCGCAAGGTGGACGCGATCAGCGGGATTGTCACCACATTGGTGGGCAATGGTGTGCCTGGTTTTGGCGAAGAGGGGTTGCCTGGTGCGCAGACTCATTGCAACTCGGTTGAAAGTGGCATTTGGGCCGATCCGGATGGCACCGTCTTCTGGGGTGATTGTTCGGGTCGGCTGCGGCGCTACGACGGCCAGAGTGGCATCGTTACTACGGTGCTCGGTGGCCTCGGTGTCCACGACGGCAAGGTAGCAATCGCCGCCTTTCTCAATGGTCCCGGCGGGCTGGCCGTGGGTCCCAACGGTCATTTGTATATCGCCGATGTCTGGAATCAACGCATCCGTATGATTGACATGGATACAGGCGTGATCAGCACCATAGCCGGCAATGGGGCCAGGGCCTATGGCGGCGACAACGGACCGGCCACCGCCGCCTATCTGGGCAATC
>JBBRVA010001083.1:0-2296 GCA_038247295.1 Caldilineales bacterium
CCACATTCAGGTTCAAGTGGCCAGTTGAATTTGCGTCTTGTTTTCCAACTGTTGGGTTTGGGCCAGAGCGTGCGGTCGATCACCGGCCATTCGGCCATCGATTTAGCACCGACGCCCTGGATCACCCGCGCAAACGCGCTGGGATCTTTGACCAGATCCACAATCACATTTTCGCCCGGCCCCTGGCAGATGTGATCAAACTCTTTGACCTCTTCCATCTCGTCCAGCGCCACCGTAGCGTGCATGCCACCGGTTAGAATGCGGCCAGTAGGATTGACTTCTTTGAAGATTTGAGCGGCCTTGTACGCTACGGGGAAGGTGTAGCTGCGTACATTCATGATCAAGGTTTCATAGCCCTTGATCTGTTTGCTCAACTGTTCCCAGGAGGTAACGGCGCGGGTGGAAGCCAGATCGGTGAGGATGCCATTTTGGTGCAGAATGGTGCGTAGGAGGCCCAAGCCATGATCTTGCCACTGTTCGTGCGGGCCGTTAGGGTGGACTAAATCGCCCAGATCACCCAGATCCAACCAGAGGATTTTCGACTTCTGCTTTGTTGTCCACGGCCAGGATAATGCCACGGTGGTGTGTCCTCCCTTTTCCTTTGCAATAAACTAACGAACGCAAAGGGCCAAAAATGCAGCGGTGCAAAGCGATAATTGCCCAATCTGCGCAAGAATTAACAGCATTACTAATGATACAAATGCCGCGCAGTATAGCATAGTGTGTAATCGAGTGTCAATTATTATGAAAAAGATTAGAATTATCGACTAGGCATAGCATACAGTTCGGACCTCCTGTCAAGCACCCAGGGTCTAAAAGCCTTCATTGCGATCTACTGATCATTTAGGCAAATGGCGGTCCCGGCCACGTGGACAGTCGCATCTTTTACACCTTTTCGATAGCGCCCAATGTTTTCAAAGCCGTCTTCTGCGCTTGCGTAATCCCCGTCATGCCCATGATATTCATCCCCGCATAGGGTCCTTCTACGCGCAACGTATTGACACATTCGCCCGTCTGGCTGTCCCAGAACTTGATCGTGCCATCGGCGCTGCCACTGAGCACAGCGTTACCGTCCGCGCTGGCTGGGCGTAGCGGCAGGCGTCCGCTGGATGTCCATGTCTTCGGCCAGCCGCCACAAACTCACCGTCTGATCTTCACCGGCAGATGCCAACACCAGGTGTGTGCTGGCATTTTGCATTGGGTGCTGAGCAAAGGTCAGGGCAACGACGGCGTGCTGGTGCGCCGGGATCACCTGCGCCAACTGTTGGTCCGCGGTGCGCCAAAGATGGATGTTGCCCTCGCGCGTGCCGGCGGCCAGCCAGCGGCCGTCGGGGCTAAACGCCACCGTGAAAATTCGCCCTAACGGTTCGGTAAAGACGGTGTCGATGATTTCTGCTTGGGCAAAATTAGTCTGCGGCAAGCTGACCCCGCGCAGGTAAAGCTGCCGCAGGTAGCGTTGTGAAAAATCATAACCAGAAAGATCCACACCCAACTGCAACAAAAGATGCAACAGATTGGCGGCGGCGTAGCCCGGCGCGAGTGGCACTGTGTGCAGGTGAGCCAGCCAGCTTTGCAGTTGTTGTTCCGCACCCCGCCCACCCAGCTGCGCCAAGAGGCGGTTGGCCACGGGTTGAAGCAGCAAACGCGTCTGGCTGGCGCGCACATATTCCTTGGTCTGGGCCAGGATCAAGGCGTAGCGGTTGAAGTGCGACAAGATGACGCCGGCGCTTACCATCGGCGTCATCTTGACTTCGGCGTCCCTCGACAAGCTCGGGACCCGCTCCGAGCCGTGAGCCTGTCGAACGGCAGTCGAGCCGTCATCTAACAATTCGTGGCTGATAGCTTCAACCAGCAGTGCGGTGGTGTATTCTAGCACCACATTTTGTAGCCCAAAGCCTTCATCATATTTTTCCAGCAGCGAACGCCGTTGCAGTGAACGCATCGCCTCCAGCACCGAGCGACCGGTGGGCGGCTGAGCGAGCAGGTCACGCAGGATTGGGTAAGCAACCGGTTCGCGCACAATCGCCAGCCAGATCATCAGTTCGCGCTCCAAGGGTGTGAGACGGGCAAATTGTTGATCCAATACATGGCGAATATCGTCGAAGACCAATGTCTCCGCTGCTAAAAAAGCCGCAATGTCTCCGTCAAAGACGCCCTGGACGGTCTCGGCCGCCAGTTTGAGCGCCAACGGGTTGCCGGAATAGTGCTGCACGAGCGCGCCCAGGCCAGCTTGGTTATTGGTGAACCCGCGCCCCTGGTGCATTTGCCGCCCGGCGTCGGCTGGCAGGCCGGCCAG
>JBBRVA010001084.1:0-2295 GCA_038247295.1 Caldilineales bacterium
CGCAGGGATTAGAAATCCCGCGCTGACAATAGCAAGTGCCCTCAGGCACTAGGAAACCCAAGATCGTCAATACCCCCTTCCAGGAAGCTTGATTCGACGACCCAGTAGCTTCCACCGAGCTTCCCGGAAGGTTCCTATTCCTTCGCCTGCGGATCGAGCGCGTCGCGAATGCCATCGCCCACGAAGTTGACGGCCAGCACAAAGAGCACGGTCATGATCGCGGGCGGAATCCACTGCCAGGACGTACGTTCCATGGTCGAACTGTTGCGCGCCGTATTGAGCATGTTGCCCCAACTGGGCGTCGGCGGCTGGACACCGAGACCCAGATAACTGAGACCGGCTTCGAGTAGCACGGCGGTGGCGACGGCAAAACTGGCATAGACCAACACCGGCGCAATCGCATTGGGGATGATGTGGCGGACGGCGATCTGAAAGTTCGTCACCCCCAAACAGTGCGCTGCCTCGACAAAAGCTCGTTCACGCAACGCTAAAAATTGCCCGCGCATGATGCGACAGGGTGTCGGCCAGGTGAGCAGCCCGATCATGACCATGACATTAAAAATGCTGGGGCCAACCAGCGAGGCCACACAGAGCAGCAGAATAATCACCGGAAAGCTCAAGACGACATCGACGATGCGCATGATGACCTGATCGATCCAGCCGCCGTAAAAGCCGGCAATCGAGCCGAGGACTAAGCCAATCGAAGTAGAGAAAAAGACGGCCACCAGCCCCACCGCCAACGAAATGCGCCCGCCGACCAGGGTGCGCGCCAAGATGTCGCGGCCAATGCGGTCGGTGCCAAAAAGATGTTCGCCGGAAGGCGGTTTGTTCATGGCCTTTAAATTTTGTTCGATTGCTGCACTTTCCGAGCCAAGCAACGCCGCAATCACCAATAGGACAATAATCGTCAAGCCCACCATCGCCAGCCGATGACGGCGAAAACGACGCAGCGTCTTGCGCAGTGGTGAATCTGGCGCGCTGGTCTGCATCAGTTGTAAAGTGGGTAAATCGATCGAGGTTTGAGCACGCATTGTCATTGGTTATCCGTATCTGATGCGCGGGTCGGTCAGGGCGTAGGCGATATCGGTGATTAAGTTCGCGGTCAGCACGGCAATCGCCACCGACAGGCTGATCCCCATCAACATGGAGTAATCGCGGCCATTGACCGAGTCGATCAAAAGTGATCCCATACCCGGCCAGGTGAAGACTGTTTCTGTGATCACAGCACCACCCACCATTTCTGGAATAGCCAGACCGATAATTGTGAGAATGGGGATCAGGGCATTGCGAAAGGCGTGGCGTAATACCACCATTCGTTCGCTCAAGCCTTTGGCCCGCGCCGTGGTGACATAGGCGGCGCGCACGACTTCGAGCATCGATGAGCGGGTGTAGCGCATGAGGATGGCGATGTAACCAAAGCCCAGAATCATGGCCGGCAGGGCGAGGTGATGCAGCGAGTCGGCCAGGGAGGGGTCACTCATCGCCGTGGCGATACCGCCAATCGGAAACAGTTTTAATTTGAGGCCAAAAATGTAAAGCCCGCCCAGCCCCAACAAAAAGGAGGGGGTGGAGACGCCCAAAAAGGCCACCGTGGTCATTACAAAATCCAGACGTGAGTACTGGCGCAAGGCAGAAAAAATGCCCAGCGGGATACCGATCAGGCAGCCCAGCGCCAGGGCCGTGCCCATCAACAAGCCCGACGCGCGCAACGCGCGCGCCAATGTAGATGTGACCGATTGGCCCCCGATCAGCCGGTAGCCCAGATCACCCTGCAAGGTTTTGCCCAACCAGCGCGCATATTGGACGGGATATGGCTGGTCCAACCCCATCTGCTTGCGAACACGATCGACCAGCGCTTGATCGTACCCCAGTTCTGGGCTCAAATAAGCCAGCGCGGGGTCACCCGGTGTCAGCCGCGTAAAGACAAAAACCAGCACGGTGATGCCGAGCAAAACAGGAATATTGATCAGTAAACGGCGGATGATGTAACGACCCATAGTTTGATGAGTGAAATGTGACAGGATGGCAGGATGACAGGATGACAGGATGACAGGATGACAGGATGACAGGATGACAGGATGACATGGTGCATCCCTCTGTCATCTTGTCATCCCTTCATCCCTTCATCCTGTCATCGTCCGACCACAGGTCGGCGTCATCCCTTCAGTCTACTTCACAATCTCCCACAACTCAGCCGCGTCGTAATACGAGCCGCCGCCAGGGGCCGGGGTGAATTGGAAGTTGGCGATGCGGTTGGAGATCAAGCCATAGCGGGTGGTCTGCCACAGGAAGATC
>JBBRVA010001085.1:0-2294 GCA_038247295.1 Caldilineales bacterium
AAGCCTAACGCTTCGCGAAGCGCAATGTCGATGAAAGGCGGACCGTCGAGATATTGGCTTGCCTCTGTCATCATCTGTTCAACATCCAGCGTAAAGTCTAGGGTGTTGGGGCGTAGCACCAACTGCTCGCCGACAAAATTGACCGCGATCGGGTCCATATAGATGCGTTCCAGATGCTCGCGGATCTCAGTGGGGTCTTTTAGATTGCTGAGATCCAGCCCGCCCAACAAGACACCCGGGGGGATCGGCCCTGCCGTCAGCTTGTAGCGCGAGTAGAGTGGAAAGAGGGCGAGGATGGCAATGAGAATTAAGAGGTATGTGGCAAATCGACGCATAATTTGGCGGTAAAGATGCACCTATGAACTTCTTGTTCATTGCTTAAAATGGTGGCGGATGCATATTGTAGGCTTGCTTCTCGTAACTCTGTTAGATCTTCTTCTGTCCATATATCAGATACATCGACCGGTTGACCATGGCGAGCCTGAAGAAATAAGACAAAATCATAGACCATGGCAATTTGTTCGGCTGGAAGTTTGAATAATAGGCTCGCTATATCATTAATACTCACAGTTTCTGGCGCTCTTTCCAGCGTTGCAACGTTCATCTTATACCTCCTATTTCTTACTTACTCCCACTCGATCGTCGCCGGTGGTTTGCTACTAATATCATACACCACGCGGTTGACGCCGTCCACTTCGTTGACAATGCGGTTGCTCACCCGGGCCAGCAGATCGTAGGGTAGACGCGCCCAATCGGCGGTCATAAAATCATCCGTGGTAACGGCGCGCAGCGCGATTGGGTTGGCGTAGGTGCGTCCGTCGCCCATCACGCCCACGCTGCGCACCGGCAGCAGCACGCAGAAGACCTGGCTGGTCTGGCGATACAGATTGGCGTTGCGCAACTCTTCGAGAAAGATCGCGTCGGCGTGGCGCAGGGTTTCTAGTCGTTCCCACGTCACTTCACCCAGCACGCGGATTGCGAGGCCAGGGCCGGGGAAAGGATGGCGCCAGACAAGGGTTTCCGGCAGCCCCAAGGCTTCGCCCACCGTGCGCACTTCATCCTTGAAGAGCATGCGCAGCGGCTCGATCAACTGGAAGGTCATATCTTTGGGCAGCCCACCCACGTTGTGATGGGTTTTGATCGTGCGCGCGTTGCGCGTCTCGTCGCTGCCCGCCGACTCGATCACATCCGGGTAGAGCGTGCCTTGGGCCAGGAAAGCGGGCGAATCGACACCCCATGTGACTGCCAGCCGCGCCGCCTCGGCCTCGAAAATGCGAATAAAGCGGTTGCCAATCAGCTTGCGCTTCTGCTCGGGATCGGTCACCCCGGCCAGATCAGAAAGGAATTCCTCCTTGGCATCCACGGCAACCAAATGCATGCCCTGATGTTCCTGAAAAGTCTGGATCACCTGCTCGGCTTCGCGCTGACGCAACAAGCCGTGATCAACAAAGACGCAAGCCAGCCGATCGCCAATCGCGCGATGCACGAGGGCGGCGGCCACGGCGCTGTCCACACCACCGCTCAGTCCGCAGATCACATGGCCGGCGGGGCCCACTTGAGCGCGGATTCGCGCGACCGTTTCTTGGATAAAATGACCTGGCGTCCAGTCGCCTACACAGCCGCAGATTCGTTTGACAAAATTTTCGAGCAAGGCGCGGCCTTGCGGCGTATGCACCACCTCGGGATGAAATTGGATGCCATAGATATGGCGCGCTTCGTCGGCAATTGCGGCCAGGGGTGAATTGCCACTGTGGGCAATGGGTTGAAAACCAAGCGGTAACGCCTCGACACGGTCGCCATGGCTCATCCAAACTTGCAGCGAGGCGGGCAAACCGGCAAAGAGGGGATTGGTTTGCACGGATTGTTGATCAACTTCGACCACCGCCGGCCCATATTCGCGTTCGCTGCCGGGTGATACGCGTCCGCCTAGGGTATGGGCCAGCAATTGTAACCCATAACAGATGCCCAAGATCGGCAGTCCGCTCTCGACCACGGCGGCCGGCAAAGTTGGTGCATTGGTCGCGTACACACTGTTAGGCCCGCCGGAAAGAATGATGCCCACCGGTTGTAATCTGGCCAGCGCCTCTTCCGCCCGATCCCACGAAATGAGTTCGGCATAGACTTGGGTTTCGCGCACACGGCGGCAGATCAATTGGCTGTATTGGCTGCCATAATCGAGAACGATAATTGTTTGATGGTTCATATAAATTTATGGTTCCAGGCTACTCTTGGGCTTGATTGATTAAAAACTCATAAGTGGCCGGCTCGGTCGTCACGGGGGCCAGGGCGCTGAT
>JBBRVA010001086.1:0-2291 GCA_038247295.1 Caldilineales bacterium
ACGATACGCCGATCCAAGAAGGTGGTGCGAATCTTTCGGTTGGTCAGCGCCAATTGATCTGCATTGCACGCGCCGTCTTGGCTGATCCACGTATCTTGATCCTTGATGAAGCGACTGCCAGTGTTGATACCGTTACCGAAGCGTTGATCCAGGCCGCGCTCGACCGGCTCCTGGCTGGCCGGACGGCAATTGTGATTGCCCACCGCTTGAGCACGATCCGCAATGCCGACCTGATCTGCGTGATCCAAGGCGGTCGAATTGTTGAACAGGGTCCGCATGCGGCACTGTTAGCGGCGGGTGGCATCTACGCCGACCTCTATGCGCGCCAGTTTGTGGATCTTGCTGCTGCTTCGGAATGATTGGGGGAGTGGGTGACGCACCTAGAATAATTTCTAACGGCAATCAGTGTAGGCTACGTTATGGTATAATGCTACGCAGCCGAGCCTTTCATGAGGAAAACATAATGAGACAAACCATTACCGTAAACCTGCCAGATGATCTCTACCAACAGGTTGCACGGCGAGCACAACGTATGCAATCGTCGTTAGAATAATTTCCTTCTTTATCTATACCTCAAGTTCAGTACGCTCTATTTCCCCCTCACCTATCACCCATGATAGCAAAAAAGGACAAACTAATAGCCGAAAAAGACATTTTGTCATGCGCCACTTTGTGATAGAATTATCAATTCTGTGGGCGTTTTGCGCCGATCAATTTTTATCGACTGAGGGAATTTATGCGATCGTTACTTAAAAATGTCACTTTGTGGAGCCTGACGCTGGGCCACTTTAGCGTCGATATGCTGGCTGGCACGATGCCGATTGTGGTCGGCCTCTATTTGAAAGATACGCTGCACTTGGATTTATCGCAGATCGGGCTGTTGCTGGGTGCGTATAAACTAACTTCCTCGCTTACGCAGCCGATTTTTGGTTATCTGAGCGACCGTTACGGCGGGCGCTGGTTTGCTGTGGGCGGTCTGCTCTGGCTGTCGATATTGCAAGGGTTGGTGGGCTTTATGCCGACTTTTGGCACGGCCACGTTCGTATCGGCGCTGGCAGGCCTGGGTTCGGCGGCCTTTCATCCGCAAGGCGCATCGGGCGCCAACATTGCGGCCGGTGAGCGCAAAACAGCCGGTGTGGCAATGTTTATGTTGGGTGGCAATTCCGGCTTTGCCGTGGGACCGATCTTGGCTGCCGCCGTCATGAGTTGGTATGGTGTGCGCGGTACGGCGCTGTTGGCATTGATCGGCCTGCTGATCGTTCCGTTGCTCTATTTCTTAACCGGTCAAGCGCAAGCCGCCCCTTCGGCCGACAAAAAACCGGCCAACTGGAAGATCGAATTAAATCCGCTCTTTTCGACGACCGCGATTGTGGCGCTGATTGCCGTAATGTCGTTGCGAGCCTGGTCACAGGAATCATTCTCCTCTTTTCTACCCCAATTTTTTGTCGAGCTAGCCCACTTCAGTAAAACCGAGGCCAGCATGCTCGCCTCGTTGATGCTGCTGGCTTTGGCCGGCGGCACCGTGACAAGCGGCATTTTGTCGGATCGCGTCGGCGGCGCACGCGTGATGCTTGTCTCGATGTTGGTCTCGGCGCCGTTGATGGCCGCCATGTTTTTATTGGGCGATTGGCGGGCTTTCTATGTCGCGCCCTTCCTAGGCTTTGTCTCGGGTGCGGC
The DNA here is from genome assembly GCA_038247295.1 of Caldilineales bacterium. Classification (GTDB taxonomy): domain Bacteria; phylum Chloroflexota; class Anaerolineae; order Caldilineales; family Caldilineaceae; genus JAPLGZ01. The sequence goes on from JBBRVA010001086.1 coordinate 1,678, forward strand.
CTGGCCCCCTATGCTCGTGATGGCACAAAGTCTCTTCCCCAAACACGCCGGTGTCGGCTCCGGGGTTGCGCTCGGTTTTGTCTTTGCGATGGGTGGTCTGGGCTTACAACTCACTGGTTGGCTAGCTGAGCCAAGACATTTGGGGCTTTATACCGCCATGCTCTCCTTATCGATCATTCCCCTCGCCACGGCGGCGCTGGTCTTCCTTTTGCCCAAGCCGGGCCAGCAGCAGCCCGCAGTCGTGCGCGTGTCCGAGCCGATGGGCGCAGCGGCGGATTAGAAAACGGTAAATGGTAAGTGGTAAATCGCATCCATCACGAATTACCACTTACCATTTACCATTTACCACTTACTGTCCACCACTCTACACCAGAAAGATCCCAACGATGCGTTACACCTCAATCCCAGCCACCACCCTGCAACCGTCCGTTATCTGTCTTGGTACAGCGGACATTGGCGGGAAAATCGACCGCGAGACTTCTTTTCGGATGCTGGATGCCTATTTGGAGCAGGGCGGCAATTTGATTGACAGTGCCAGCGTGTATGCCAATTGGTTGCCCGGCGAACGTAATAGCAGCGAAAAGACCATCGGCCGCTGGCTGGCTGCGCGCGGC
>JBBRVA010001087.1:0-2286 GCA_038247295.1 Caldilineales bacterium
CCGCGCAAGAAAATCCCACCCGAACCCCCATTGGTCTACGACCCAAAGGGTTTATCTACTCCCCAATCCATTTGTCCCCCAATGTCAAACCCTTTGGGTCTTCTATGACCGGATATTTGTCACAAAGCCTCAAATCGTCCTCTCTAAACTTCTGTGATAAAATAGCTTCCATTGATTACTATTTTTTAATAATAATTTAAACGGAGCATCCTTAAAGGAGTTCTCATGTCCAATGTAAATCTCCCAGCCTATCGCCGCCATCCGCTGGATGTAATTTTTGCCCCGCAAAGTGTCGCCGTAATCGGCGCCACCGAAAAAGTGGGCAGCGTCGGCCGCACCTTGATGTGGAACTTGATCAGCAACCCTTTTGGGGGCACCGTCTTTCCTGTCAACCCCAAACGCAATAATATCCTGGGTATCCGTGCCTATCCCACGATTGCCGACGTGCCAGATCAAGTCGACCTGGCCGTCATTGTTACACCTGCACCCAGTGTGCCTGGCGTCGTAGACGAGTGTGTGCAAGCCGGGGTGAAAGGTGCGATCATCATTTCTGCCGGCTTCAAAGAAATTGGCGCCGAAGGGGTCAAGCTCGAGCAACAAATTCTAGAGAAGGCCCGCAAGGCCAAAATGCGCATCATCGGTCCAAACTGTCTGGGTGTAATGAACCCCCTGACCGGCATCAACGCCACCTTTGCCAAAGGCATGGCGCGGCCCGGCAACGTTGGTTTTGTCAGCCAGAGTGGCGCCCTGCTTACCTCTGTGTTGGACTGGAGTTTGCGCGAAAATGTCGGCTTTAGCGCTGTTGTCTCGATTGGCTCCATGCTCGATGTTAACTGGGGTGATTTGATCTACTACCTGGGCGACGATCCGCACACAACCAGCATTGTTATCTATATGGAGACGATCGGCGACGCGCGTGCCTTCTTGTCGGCGGCGCGCGAAGTGGCGTTGACCAAGCCAATCATCGTAATCAAAGCTGGGCGCACAGCCGCCGCCGCCAAAGCGGCCGCTTCGCATACAGGCTCGTTGACCGGCAGCGACGATGTGTTGGATGCTGCTTTCCACCGCTGTGGCGTCTTGCGCGTCAATAGTATCGCCGAAATCTTCTACATGTCCGAAGTGCTCTCCAAACAGCCGCGCCCCCATGGTCCCAACCTGACAATTCTGACCAACGCCGGTGGCCCCGGTGTGTTGGCAACCGATGCCTTGATTCAAGGTGGTGGCCAACTTACCGTCCTTTCACCCGAGACGATGGCCGCACTCAACGCCAAGTTGCCGGCTGCGTGGAGTCATAACAATCCGATCGACATCTTGGGTGATGCCAGCCCCGAACGATATGCCGATACGCTTCAGATCGCGGCCCAAGACCCGGCGAGTGACGGCCTGCTTGTGATCTTAACGCCGCAGGACATGACCGACCCAACCCAGATCGCCGAGCAGTTGCGCCGTGTGACCCAAACGCCGCAGAAAAAACCGGTGTTGGCCAGTTGGATGGGTGGGGCAGATGTGGCGGCTGGCGAAGCGATCCTCAATCGCGCTGGCATCCCAACTTTCCCCTATCCCGATACGGCGGCGCGTGTTTTCAACTATATGTGGCAATATGCCTACAACTTGAGCGCGATTTATGAAACGCCTTCCCTGCCTGAGGCCGGCCCAGAAGAGATCACCTATAAACAGCGCGCCACCGATCTGATCGAACAGGTGCGCGCTGAAGGGCGCACGATCCTGACTGAGTACGAGTCCAAGCAGATTTTTGCGGCCTATGGCATTCCAATCGTTGAAACGCATCTGGCCGCGACGCCAGAGGAAGCCGTGCAAATCGCCGATACCTTGGGCTATCCCGTTGTGGTTAAGCTAAATTCAACCACCATTACCCACAAGACCGATGTGAATGGCGTACAGTTGAATTTGATCAATGCGGATGCCGTACGCTCTGCTTACACACTGATTCGGACCAGTGTAACGGAATACCATGGTGCAGAGCATTTTCAGGGTGTAACTGTGCAACGCATGGAAAAATTGGACGGCTACGAGTTGATCCTCGGCAGCAGCCAAGACATCCAATTTGGCCCTGTATTACTCTTTGGTACGGGCGGCACTTTGGTCGAAGTCTACAAAGATCGGGCATTGGCCTTGCCGCCGCTTAATACGACGCTGGCCCGGCGCATGATGGAGCAGACGAAAATTTTTGCGGCGTTGCAAGGGGTGCGCGGCCGTAAACCGGTGGATTTAGACGCCCTGGATCGCTTGCTTGTCCGCTTTAGCCAACTGGTAGTCGAGCAGTTA
>JBBRVA010001088.1:0-2281 GCA_038247295.1 Caldilineales bacterium
GCTACAAGTGGAGCAGGTAGAAACACTTTAAGGATAGGGCGATGATAGGAGTAGAAGTTACGCAGTTGCGATCACCGCCATCTCTGGCGGACGTTCGGCGAGCTCAGTCGAGCCGCTGCCGGCAGGATGCCAGCGTTCCCGGGGCAACTGCGTAACTTCTAAGGAGATTGACAAACGACCAACGACGAATGACCAACGACCAATAACTACGCACGACGTACTACCAACCACCGCCTCCCCTTCCGCTCTCCTACAAAGATATACCACTGTAATTTATGATACCGATTCTAGCGGCAAGCTATGTCATTGTTATGAGTGACAGAGAAATCAGTCGCGCAATATTGTTTTGTATAAAATATCGACGGTATGATCAAGAGTTTTATATTCGATTGGCAGCGAGGTAAGTGCAACAGCGTTAAAGTCAATGTTCCGTTGTGCCTACCCTAACTCCAATCAAACACGTCTTTGCTTTGGAGAAAATTCATGAACAGGCTCCCCATTATTCAAACACGTCTATTGCCCAGGGGGCGCGCAAGCAGGTTGTTATGGCTTGTATTGTTGGCCACCATGCTCATCGCAACCGGCTGTGTGATCGGTCCGCTCCAAGCGAATGAGCCGGCCCCGACACCCAATCCAGCAACCGTGCCATCGCTCGCAATCGCCCCCGTTTCTGGCCCACCCGGAACAAATATTATTGTCGCTGGCGCTGGTTGGCAGCCGCGCGAAGTGGTTTATGTCAACCTGGAAGCGCCGCCCGCGCCCGGTGCCGCCGCCGGCGCCGAAGTACAGCGCACCACGGTGGTGATCACGACGACGACAGATATCGGGCAATTTGTGACCAATTTTGTCTACCCCAGCGATCCGGCCTGGAACATTAGCCAGCCGATCGAAATTGCAGCCTATTCTTTCCAGACCAATCAGCGGGCCGCCATCTCCTATACCGTGACAGCGCTGACGCCATCCCCGACCACAACGGCAACAACTGCGGCCGCGACGGCAACACCGACGAGTGCAGGGCCGGCGGCAACGGCAACCCGCACGCCGACACCTCGTCCGGCCAACCAAGCAAGCGTTACCAGCAACGCGCTCAATTTGCGACGCGGCCCGGCCACTGTGTTTGGGGTGATCCGTACGTTGCCTGAAGGCACAACCCTGACCGTTAATGGCCAAAATGCGAATGGTGACTGGCTCTTCGTACGCCTAAGCGACGGCACAGAAGGCTGGGTGGCGCGCGGCTTTACCAGCTTCCGCAACAATGCGCCCGTCGTGCCGACGCCGCCCTTCCCACCCACGCCCACACCCACGCAAACGCCGATTCCTACACCGGTAATCACAGGCTGGCGCGGCGAATATTATAGCAACCGCAACTTGAACGGGAATCCTGTCAGTGTACGCAACGATCTGGCAATTGACTTTGACTGGGGCGCTGGCGCCGCCGGCCCAGGTTTACCAGCAGATAACTTCTCGGCGCGCTGGACACGAACGATCAATTTTGAGCCGGGGCGCTATCGTTTCCTGGCGCGTGCCGATGATGGCGTGCGCGTCTGGATCGACAGTGATCTGGTGATCGATCAATGGCGCGAAAGCACGGCGCGCACCTACACCGCCGAACGCACGTTGAGCGCCGGAGCGCATGCCGTGCGCGTGGAATATTTCGAAGCCACTGGCGGCGCACAAATGCGTTTTGGTTGGGAATTTTTGCAGAACTTCCCAGATTGGCGCGGCGAGTATTATGCTAATGCCAACCTGACCGGCCCGGCCAGTGTCGTCCGCAACGATACCGATCTTGATTTCAACTGGGGCGCTGGATCGCCTGCGCCAGGGTTACCCAATGATAACTTCTCGGCGCGCTGGACGCGCACGCTCAATTTCGAGCCGGGTATCTATCGCTTCCAAGCGCGTGCCGATGATGGCGTGCGGATTTTTGTCGACGACAACTTGGTTCTGGACCGCTGGCAAGAAAATGTGGGCGATACAGTTTATACGGCAGATGTAGAATTAGAAGGCAGCCACCGGTTGCGAGTCGAGTACTTTGAGCGCGTGGGTGGCGCATTGGTAGAGGTCTTCTGGCAGCGACTATCTGCAACACCAACCGCAACCGTAACAGCAACTACTGCGGCCGCCACGTTGACACCAACCATTACCAATACACCGGTTGCGGCCACGGCGACTGCAACATCACTGCCAACCGAGACACCAACAGTGCCAGCGGCCACCGAAACGCCGACCTCGATCCCGCCGACGGCAACGGAGACCGCCACAACCGCGCCGCCAGAACCAA
>JBBRVA010001089.1:0-2270 GCA_038247295.1 Caldilineales bacterium
AAGCGCTGGCCGCCGAGCTAGATCTGATCCCGGCCGCGATTGCCTGGCACAGCGCGCGCGACAGTTTCGCCGAAGTCGTGAGCCTGTGTGGTCTGCTCACTGCCACTTTGGGCAAAATGGCGCGTGAAATCGCCGTCTTACAACAGAACGAATTCGGCGAAACCGAAGAGCCTTTTGTGCTGGGCAAAGGCAGTTCCAGCACGATGCCGCAGAAGCGCAACCCGATCTTGTGCGAAACAGTAATCGGCATTGCGCAACTGGTGCGCCAACATGTGCCCAGCCTGCTGAGCGCGATGCAACCGGAACATGAGCGGGCGATGGGCGAATGGCATGTCGAGTGGGATGTGTTGCCCCACAGTTGCCAACTAACCGGCGCTGCCCTGCAACACAGCATTGCCATCTTTACCGATCTGGTCGTCTACCCGGCCAAGATGCGCCAGAACCTGGACTTGACCCAGGGCTTGATCCTGGCCGAAGCGGTCATGATGCACCTCGGCCAATTTATCGGTCGCCAACAGGCGCACGAAGTGGTCTACGCCGCCTGCGCCGAGGCAATGGCGAAGCAGCAATCGCTGTCCACCGCATTGGCCGCAACACCCGAAGTTACAACCCATCTCAACCCGGCCACTCTCCAAGCACTGCTCGATCCGGCCAATTATCTAGGTGTGGCGCCTTTATTAATTGACCACATCACAGGATGAACAAGCAGATGGCCGAAACCGATAATCCCTTAAAACGCCTGGTCGAAGTAGCCATTAGCGACTTTGCCGCCTGGCTACTTGGCGTTGAAGTACCAGATGCCTATGCGGTCAACATCGAATTGACATCCAACTTGGTGCGCGTCGATCAACTCTTTCGTGTTACGCTGCAAAATGGGCGGACAACACTGCTTCACATTGAATTTCAGGGTAGCAGCACGCATCGACCAATGAAGTGGCGTATGTTAGAATACATGGCGCGCATTGCCGATGCCGAACCAGAGCTTGACTTATTCAGTGTTGTGTTTTATGTGGGCGTCGGGCTGGCACTGCGGACACAGGCGAACATAAGGTCAATTCACCTGGTGATACAGCCAGCATCCAATGGAAATATCGGGTCGTTCATGTTTGGAAAATGCAAGCGACAGAATTACTCAAATTGCAGCGACCAGGGTTATTACCACTCTTAGGGCAGACAAAAATCGATAATCCCGCCGTTGTGATTCCGCAGGTTGTCGATATCTTGACGCAGTTGGAGAATGAGGATTTGAAGCGACGGCTGTTTACCAGCCTGATGGCGCTTGTCGAGAACGAGGAGATAGCCACTATGCTTGAAAAGTTAATCGAACGCGAAGAACTCTTAATGGACACGCCATTTTTACGTCGGCTTCGCAAAGAAGCTCATGAAGAAGGACGTACACAAGGCGCGCGGCTAATGCGGCGTCAAGATATTCTGGACGCGCTCATTTTGCGTTTTGACCCGGCCGCTTCTATCTATCGCGAACTCGAAAAAATGCTCGCTGCTATCGAGAGCGAGACCGAATTGGAGTGGCTTTTTGCAGCGGCGATTCGAGCCGCAAACCTAGCTGATTTCCAAACGGCGTTACAACCGGCAGCACCACCCAAGTAGCAAACGCTACAAAAATTGATCTACTTATGACGCCAACTGAACAGATCGCCCTTTGGGCCGACAAGTTGCGCGATGTCTCGGCGCTCGGCCTGCACTTTGCACAAAATATCTACGACAAAGAGCATTACCAGACGGTGCAAGATATTGCGATGGCCATGTTGGCACTGGCAACTGGCGAAAACCTGGCCGCCATAGAGCCATTGCGCACCCCGATCTTTACCCGCCCCACGCCGTTATGCGTGGGTGATGCCGCAGTGATCGACGAGGCCGGCCGCATGCTGCTTATTCAGCGCGCCGATAACAAACTGTGGGCGATGCCCGGCGGTGCCTTAGAAGTGGGCGAGACGCCAGCCGAGGGGGTTGTACGCGAAGCATTGGAAGAGACGGGCGTGACTTGCCAGGCGGTCAAGTTGGTAGGCGTCTTTGACTCACGCTTTTATGGCAGCAGTCGCCATCACCTCTACCAATTTGTCTTCCTGTGCAAACCAATAGCGGATGTTGAAATGACCGTCGCTTCACACGCGCATGAAACAGTGGATAAGCGCTGGTTTGCCGAAGCCGAATTGCCCACCGCCATCGACCCCAATCACGCCGCCCGTATCCCGATTGCCTTTCGGGTTTGGCGTGGGGAAAGTCCGGCCTTTTTTGATACCTCCAATTTG
>JBBRVA010001090.1:0-2268 GCA_038247295.1 Caldilineales bacterium
ACACTTGGGCGGAAATAACCATACTATTCTCCGGTGAATCAGTAGTGAATCAGTAGTGAATCAGTAGGACAGTGAGACAGTACAAACACTGTTCTACTGTCCTACTGATTCACTGTCTTACTTACGCCCAAGTGTACTAGCTATATTCGTTTACGGTAGTACACCCACGTCGCTCAGGAGCTGGGTAGTGCCTTGCAGATCGGATAGGTCCGTCAATGCAATGTCAATCGCGTTCAGATCTTCCAGTGGGGTCAGTCCTTCGGGGCCGGCGACGCTGTCGATCACAGGATACTCGTTCGTCTCGCCGGTAAAGAATTCTTGCGCGGTGGGCGAGATCAGAAACTCGATAAAGCTTTGCGCATTCGCTTCGTTTGGACCCGAGGCCAGCCGGCCCACACCAGCCACCATCACCAGTGAACCAGGGCCGCCGCCGGGTAGGAAGTAATTGCGCGCCTTAAAGCCATCGCCCTGTTCGGCGAGGAAGCGATAGAGATAATAGTGATTGACAAAGCCTATTTCGATCTCACCGGCGCCAACTGCCTCGACGATGGGGGCATTGCCTTCAAAGGTGACGGGGTTATTCGCCTGGATGCCTTCCAACCATTCGCGCGTCTTTTCCTCACCCCAGCTCAAGCGCATGGCGGTGACCATGGCCTGAAAGGAGGCGTTGGTCGGCGCCCAGCCAATCCGGTCTGCCCATTTTGGGTCAGTAAAATCCCAGATGTCGGCTGGCAAGTCGGCTTCGGTCAGGCTATCGGTGTTGTAGACTACGACGCGCACCCGGCCCGAGACACCAACCCACGCACCATCCGCCGAGCGGAATTGGGGTTTGACTTGATTCAGAATGTCATCGGCCAAAGGAGCCAGCAGGCCAGCATTGGCGACGGCGCCCAATCCACCGGGGTCTTGGGCAAAGAAAACATCGGCGGGCGAGTTGGCGCCTTCTTCCAACAGCGTGGCGGCCATCTCCGACGTGCTGCCGTAGCGCACCTCCACATTGATCCCGGTTGCTTCGGTAAACTGGGTGATGATCGGTCCCACCAGATTTTCGCTGCGACCGGAATAGATGACCAGCGCGCCGGCCTCGGTTGTCGCGCTGTTGGTTGCAGCGGCCGTACTGTCGGTTGCCGCAGACGGCTGGACGGGTGCGCAGGCACTTAGCATCAACGCTGCACCCACGAGCAATATTACCCAGTGCGATCCTCTAAACATATTTTCTTTGCCTTTCCTTTTCTGGTTTATATGCAATTGCGTGTTCTAGCCTAGCAACTGTCGAATGATACACACCGGCCTGATGGTAGCGGCGTTGCCATTCCCCTAGGGGCAAGTTGAGTTATTCTACAACTCGCCTGCGTTGTGGTTACGTGTTAGGGTAACATAGGCTTCGCTGCAATTCAAGGGGGTAAAAGGAGGAAAAAACCGATCGAGAGGAGCGGTAAACGTGAAACGTTTCACTAATGCTGCTTTAGAGTGGAGTTAAGCAAGGTTAATAAGTGGTGCGCTGACGTACGCCTTCGTAGAGCAAAAGTGCCGTTGATGTGGCCAAGTTTAGGCTGTCGGCCGCACCACGCATGGGGATGGCAACCCTCTGATCGGCGGCGGCCAACCATTCGGCGCCTAGCCCCAATGCTTCGCTGCCCATTACAATTGCCGTGGGTTGGGTCATGTCGATCTTGGTGTAAAGCATCGTCGCCGCCGGGGTAGCGGCCACGATTTGGATTCTATTTTCGTGTAGCCAAGAAATCGTGTCCGCCGTTGGCGCTTCGACAATTGGCACTGTGAAGAGCGTGCCCAGGCTGGCGCGCACAACATTGGGGTTATGCAGATCGGTGGCGCCGGCGCAGAGAATCACACCATCAACGCCGGCGGCATCTGCCGTGCGCAAAATCGCACCCAGGTTGCCCGGCTTTTCGACGCCCTCGATCACGACTAGAAAGGGCGGCTGGCCCAGGGGCAATTCTGTCAAAGTACGTTGCAGATAGGGGATGACAAGCAGAATGCCATCCCGTTCCCCGCGATAGGCAATTTTGGCAAAGAGTTCGCGCGTCACGGCAAAGCGCTTGGTGCGCTGTTGCTGCTCAAACGTATCCAAGGCAGATAAGATCGCTACGGCATCGGCATCCTGAGCCAGATCTGGACAAATGTACGCTTCCACTGGCACGACGCCGTGGGCAAGCGCATGGCCGATCTCGCGCAACCCTTCAACAACTGTGACGCGTCTAGCATCACGCTCGTTATGTTTGACCAGCTTGATCACATCTTTGATCT
>JBBRVA010001091.1:0-2262 GCA_038247295.1 Caldilineales bacterium
GCGGCCGGCGCGGCGACGGCCTTTTCTTCGGGCCGTTTGAGGATGCCGGCTAGTTCTTGCAGCAGATGCCAATTGTTGAGGCGGTCGGCGGTGGCGCCTTGCAACATTGCGCTGGAGTTGCCCTCTCTGTCAAAGTGTTTGGCAAAGCGCCCTTCGCCACGCGCAAAATCGACAAAGGTGAAGGGCTTTTTCGTTTTCGGGTCGACATACCAGTCTTCATTCATGCTGGGATTGCCTTTCAGATCCAGCCGCTCGCGAATCGTGGTGCCCTTGCGTGGATCGTAGATCATCAGCGGGAAGGCGCGGCTGTCGACGGCGGCCTTGGCGCGCTGGGCGGCTTCGTTGTCACCCACGCCGTGCTCCGGCTGACAGGTGGTAAAGACGCTGATAATGGCAGGGCCGGGATATTCGTTGGCTTCCAGGCAGGCGCGGTAGAAGTGATTCATGTGCGCGGCGGTGGTCTGCGCCACGTAGACATTGGGATGCATCATCGCAATCTGGGCGATCTCTTTGCGTGCTTCGGTCTTGCCCAGCTCAATCTTGCCCACAGGCGTCATTTTGGTATTTTGGCCGGTGTAGCTGCCGGTGGAGGCCTGGCCGCCGGTGTTGGAATAGACCTGGGTGTCGAGCAGGATTACTTTGATGTCCATACCGCTGGTCAACATGCGGCTCAGTGCGCCAAAGCCAATGTCGAGCATGGCGCCGTCGCCGCCGATCACCCACAGCCGTTTCTTCTGCCAGCCCATCTGGTCCCAGCGGGCGCGGATGCCCATGGCGTCGGTGGGGCCATTCTCGAACAAGGAGTTGGTCCACGAGACGGCCCAGGGATTGTAGGGGTAGGTGCTGCCATAGACGGTGGTGCAGCCGGTGGAGTTGACAATGCCAATATTCTCTTTGCCCACCTGGAAGGCAATCGCCGCCATCCACATGCGCAAGGCCGTCGCTTCGCCGCAACCGGCGCAAGAACCGGCGCCGCCCACATAGAGCAGGCTGCGGTCGGCCAACATCATGTCGACGAGCACGCGTTGATTGATAAAACGCTCGGGTGTGGGCGGCAATTCGCGGAAGAAATCGAAGGCGTGGTGATAGAGGGGCACGGTCGCTTCCTCTTTTTGGATCATCTTGAGCGCGTTATAACCCAGATCGGCGCAGACCTGCACACATTCGGCGCAGCCCTTGCACTTGGTGGGGTCGATAAAGATGCCAAATTTGCCGCCGCTGCCCGCTTCTTTCTTTTCTGGCACGTTGTAAAATTTATTCGTCACCGCCCACTGCTGGCTCAGCCAGTCACGCTCGGCTTCTGGTTCGTGGGCCAGGGCCAACGCCAGCACGCTATCTTCCGTCACTTTGCCAAGGATGGCGGTGTCGGGACATTCGGTAACGCACGTCATACAGCCGACGCAGTTGTCCATATAAAATTCGGGGATTTCCGGTGCGATGTACGAAAAGTCGCGAAAAACACCCGTCCCCGCCGGGATCAGCGAACGGGCCACGCCGATATCGGCCACCAGATCATTATCCGCGCCCGCTTCGTAGGCACCAATGATGCGCGTGTTAAAATCGGCAATGTAATTGTCCAGATCCATCGTGCAGCTTTGGAAACCAGCGCCTCCAAACGGCGTCGCTTCCTTTTCGGCCACATGGTGACCATTCGCCGGCTGACCGTTGCGCGTCGTCGGTTCGATCTCATCAATTAAGTAAATGGCAGAGGCCATGGGAATTGTCCTTTCGTTGGTTAGGATTGTGAGTGGTAAGTGGTGAGTGGTAAGTGATGGGTTGCGTCCACCATTTACAACTTACTACTTACCAATCACCACTTACTCACTTTTACGTCGCCATTCGCGCCAGATCCGCCATCGACAGCATGCCGACCGGGGTCTGATGGCCGTTTTCGCGCTGCACAACGACCAGGCGATCAATACGATTTTCGATCAATTTGTTGATCGCGGCGCTCAACGGTTCGTTGGCAGTCACGGTGATCACGTTGCGCGTCATGATCTGTTCCGGCGCCAGGTCGGGCAGATTGTCGTAGTGGCCATTGGTGTTGCGCGCCCGCACCAGATCCGTGCTGCTGAGCACACCTTGCAAATGACCGTCCTTGTCAACGACAACGACGGCGCCCACATTTTGATCGCTCATCGCCTGGGCGACTTTGGCCAGCGAGGTAGTGGGGCGGCAGGCAAAGATCTGCTCTTGCATCACATCGCCCACCACTTTGCCGTTGCCATTCGTCGCCACCACTTTGTCTGTCCCCTCGATCAC
>JBBRVA010001092.1:0-2260 GCA_038247295.1 Caldilineales bacterium
AAGCCTTCCTCGGCCAGGCGATGGATCGCCTCGCGGATCGGAATGCGGCTCATCCCCAGCCGCTCGGCCAGGTCGCGCTCGACCAGGCGTTCGCCGGGCCGCAAGTTGCCGCTGCGAATGGCAGTACGCAAACGATCAGCGGCTTCGTCGCCCAGGGTGCGTTGTTCTACCGGTATTAGTTTCATAGCAGCCCCGCTAAGCATGAACGATTAACATGACAATACGGACAGAAGTTGAGGAAATAAGTCACCATTGGCACTAATTCATATGAGGAGATTGGTGATGCGGTATATTGTATACAGAAGCGGATGGGGTGTCAACTCGCTTTTTTGAGGTCAGGCGCGCAAAATCGCTTCGTCTTTAATATTTTTCTCAGGGAATTATAGTTCGTCGGCTGTTTCTCTATCTCACCGCCATTGAGTATAATCGTACAACAATCAAATAAGAACACTCCGAGGTGGCTAACCTACCGCGCAAGCCATGGTTTGTCAACCCACTCGCACACCATGCGGGTCCGTAGGGCCGTCACCGGAAACGGGGCGACCGCCCGAGGTTCCATACGATCTCTAATCGGAACCGAATTGGAAAGGAGATTATAGCTGCATGTCTGTTCTACAAACTATCTTACAAACTGCATCGGCGCGCCATAAACATCTGTGCCCCCGGCAAGTGCTGGGGGCGCGCATTGGTTTAGCTGGCGCGGCAGCGCTTGGGCTGGAACTGCCCCGCCGCGACAAACAAATGGTGGTCATTCTGGAAACTGACGGCTGTTTTGCTGATGGCGTCGAAGTCGCCACCGGCTGCACGGTGGGTCATCGCACCTTACGCGTTGAGGACTATGGCAAGGTGGCCGCTACCTTTATCAATGTCAAGACCAAATATGCCGTGCGTGTTGCGCCGCAGTTAGATGTGCGTGTGCGTGCCCACGCCTACGCACCCGACGAACCACGCCACTACTTTGCTCAACTCCACGCCTATCAGATTATGCCAGAAACTGAGTTGCTCTCAATTCAGGCGGTCGTGTTGGCGACGCCGATCGAGGTTATTGTTAGCCGGCCAGGCATCCGTGTCAACTGTGAAGCGTGTGGCGAAGAGGTGATCAATGCACGCGAAGTCCAGATTGGCGAACGAATCCTTTGTCGCGCCTGCGCTGGGGATGGCTACTATAGACCGGTTGTCCAAAGGCTGCCCAGCGCAGAAGTTGCAAAGGAGCGCCTAACTGGCCAGCGGCACGCCGAGCAACCGATCCCTGCCACTTGTAAATAACTTCGCAGCAATTACATCTGTTGCGCCAGGCCGGCCTGATTGCGGAGGCAGGCTATCCACTCGCGGCCAGCATCGTAAAGGAGACTGTCCGCTAGTAGTGAAGCATTTCTCAGCCGAGTTGTGAACGCACCAGTAAAACTGGGCAGGGCGCGGCCTGCAAAACTTTGGCCGTTACACTGCCATAAGACCAGCGCGCCAACCCAGTGCGGCCATGCGTGCTCATCACAATCAGATCTGGTGTATGATGGATGGCATAATCGAGAATCTTGGCGGCCGCCTCACCCACATCGACCACAGTCTGCGCTTTGATATGACGGTGCTGAAAGCTCTCGGTCAACCGTTCCAGGAATTGCACCGCCTGCTCCACAAGTTCACGTTGATGGTTCTTTTCCACATATTCCATCAACATCTCCAACGTTAAGCCCACCTGTTGGCTGGTATTGGGGACGACGCGCAAGAGGATAAGCTCTGCGCCAGATTGGTGGGCGAGTTCTTCGGCATGTGGGATTGCCTGATTGGCAATCTCGGATCCATCCAACGGGACTAATATTTTTCGATAGGGTAAAGACATAGCACAACCTCCCATTTCTCAGATAAAGTGGGGACTGTTCCGTCGCAAAGCATCGCCCAAACCTTAAAGAATTAGGCACACCCACAGAGCAGAGATCCCGCCGCTACACGTATCAGGTAACCGGATTGAGCGCCATACGCCGAGTGCGAGGCCGTACGATAACAAGGGTTGGCCGCGCGCCAGCAAATCGAAAAGCAAGGGGCGAGAATTCCGACACCAAGTTACTTTTCCTGGTCAGCACCCGCATTGCTTGGGGCAGCGTTGCTTCGACCACGCTATTATCGCTGCCATAGGCGTTGGCAGTAAATCCATCGGCATGATAATCGGTTTTCCACTGGCCGTCGATCAGATAGCGAAACTCGCATCGGCTACCAGAGGGCAAGTCAATTGTTGCCCGCCAAACGCCATCACGATCTTGGTGCA
>JBBRVA010001093.1:0-2251 GCA_038247295.1 Caldilineales bacterium
TTTCTAGGTTGCTACAGCGTGTCATCGCAGGTGAAGAGATTATTATTGCCAAATCCGGCGAACCTGTGGCCCGGATTGTGCCATTTGCCTCAACGCTGACCCGACGCTTGCCAGGCAGTGCAAAGGGCAAGATTTGGATTGCGCCCGATTTTGATGCGCCGCTCCCCAAAGAGATCATTGATGCATTTGAAGGGCGGAATCGAGCCACTTATAGTAATATCCCCTCGCCTACCGCCAACACCTTGACTTCGCCCGTCCCGCCCAGACGCGCATAGGTATCGACCAGCAGTTGCGGATCAAGCGTCGCCTGCTCGCCGCTGCTAAAATCTTTCCAGAGTAGATGGTGCATTGGGATTACGGTTTTTGCACCCAATTGCCAGGCCAGCAAGGCGGCCTCGTGCGCGTTCATATTGCCGCCGGCGCCGTTGATCACGAGCATACACACATCGATCGGGTGCGCTTTGTCATAGGCCAGGGCGCGCAACCGCAGATCGTACTCGGTGTCGCCACTGTGATAGACGCGCAGCCCACCAAAGTCGAGCAGAATGCCCACGGCATCATCCGCTTCCCAGCCCGGCACCCCGGCTACATGGCGGGCGGCGACAGCGGTGATCTGGACGTCGCGAAAGGTCTGGGTCTCGCCGGTTTTGATACTGGTGACGCGATTGCGCGGCACGCCCCAGCCCAACAGGCGCGGCACGCAAGCAGGCGAGCCAATAAATTGGGTCTGACTGTGGCGGGCGACAATCGGCAGCCCTTCCGGATCAAGATGGTCCTCGTGCCAGTGCGTCGCAATTAGCAGATCGGGCCGGGCCTCCTCAGCGCTGATCGGCGGCGGAAAGGCGCGCTCAATGCCAAAGATATTGGCGACACAGTTGCTAAAATAGGGATCGATATAGAGTTGCGTGCCGGCCGGGGTCTTAAAAACGAAACCATTGCCGCCCAACCACCAGGCCATCACATGGCCAGTTGGCACTTGGGTCGCCGCGATCGTCTGTACGAGTGCTGTCACCAGTCTGTCTCCTTACTAGCTTATCAACTTGAGAAAAAACAAAAATCTTAACGCAAAGGCGCAGAGATGCAAAGGCGCAAAGAAAAATCGATGCGGGGGAAATAGTAAGGTAGTCGGACAGTAAAACAGTGGGTCAGTCAGTTGGACAGTTTTTACTGACCTACTGTCTCACTGTTTTACCCCAACTCTACTAGCGTCTCTGCCCCTTTGCGCCTTGGCGTTAGGTTTTGCTCGTGTCCTTTGGCTCAACCTTTGGATGGGTCGTACTTGCTTTTCTCGTCGGACACTTCCACATGCGCATCGGCCCGGTTCAATATTTCGGGGCGCAGGGCCACGCCTAGCCCCGGTTTCTCTGGCAAGGTGAGCATGCCATCGGCAATCGGAATTGGCGCGGTCATTACGTCGTTGTACCAACCTTCGTAATAGGCGCGCACCGTCTCCATGATCATGGCATTGGGGATGTGGAGCATCAGGTGCGCAGCCGACCAGAGCGCCACCGGTCCGATCGTATCGTGGGTGGTGATGGGCAAATAATAGGTGTCGGCCAGCGAACAGATTTTGCGCGTCTCGGTCAGGCCCCCAGTCCACGCCATGTCTGGCATGATAATGTCGGCGGCGTTGGCCTCAACCACCTGGCGAAAACCAAAGCGGGTGAAGAGCCGTTCGCTGACACAGATCGGCACCTTGGTCTCGGCCTTTAGCCGTGCATAGGATGCAGCGTTGTCCGGTGGGATGATCTCTTCCAACCAGAGCAGGTCGTACGGTTCCAGCGCCCGCGCGATCTTGATGGCTTCCGGCAGGTTCCAGCGCGCATGGCCTTCGATGGCAATTTCCATGCGGTCACCCACCGTTTTGCGGATATCGGCAACATAAGAAAGCCCTTTTTTCAGATCATCTTTGCTGATGAAGTGCGTTACCGGCCCAACCGCTTCAGCACCGGCGCGTTGCCCAATCGGCCCACCAAGCGATGTACCAAATTGATCGAAGGGCCAGATCTTCATCGCTTTGATACCATTGCGCAGCAGATCCGCGGCCAGTTCACCCGTGCGCCCTTCGCGCCAGGCATGGTAATCCTGATAGGGGCCGTGGCTAACGCATGTATTGTAGATGGCAATCCGGTCACGGTTACGTCCACCCAGCAAGTTGTAGATCGGTTGGCCGGTGGCTTGGCCCACAATATCCCACAGCGCGACATCTACAGCGCTGATGGCACGTGTCTCTGCGCCAGCGTAGCCAAAA
>JBBRVA010001094.1:0-2235 GCA_038247295.1 Caldilineales bacterium
CGTGCTCTGGACCAATATCCAGAGCGCGATCGCTGGCGCGGAACGCATCTTTGACCTGCTCGACGAAGTGCCCGACATTCAGGAAAAATTGCAAGCCATCGAGATGCCACCGATCCAGGGGCGGGTGGTTTATACCGATGTGCGTGCCGAATATGACAGCGACTCACCCGTGCTGCGTGGGATTAATCTGACGGCCGAACCGGGCCAGACAATTGCGATTGTGGGGCCGACCGGCGCTGGCAAGACAACGCTGGTTAATCTGCTGCCACGCTTCTACGACGTTACCAGCGGCAAGGTGACCATCGATGGCGTTGATGTGCGCGACGTCAAGCTGGCCGGCTTGCGCCAGCAGATCGGCATCGTGTTACAAGATTCGTTTTTATTCAGTGACACGGTGATGAACAATATTCGCTTTGGCCGCCCGGAAGCCAGTGACGCCGAGGTGATCGAGGCAGCCAAGTTGGCCCGCGCCCACGACTTTGTCGAGCGTTTGCCAGAGGGTTACCAGACAGTACTCGGTGAGCGCGGCAGTGGGCTGAGCCAGGGGCAGCGCCAATTGCTCTCGATTGCACGCGCCGCGCTGGCCCAACCACGGGTTCTGATCTTGGACGAGGCGACTAGCAGCGTGGACACACGCACCGAACGCCAGATCCAAGCGGCACTCGAACAACTGTTGGCTGGGCGCACCAGTTTTGTCATTGCGCATCGTCTGAGCACGATCCGCAACGCCGACCAGGTGTTGGTATTGGTGCAAGGTGAAATCGTTGAACGCGGTCGCCATGAGGAATTGCTGGCCAAGCGGGGCGTCTATTACGATCTTTACATGAGCCAGTTCAAACGCCAAGAAAGTGTCTCCGTCCACGTCAATGGACAGAGCACAGCGGCGGTTCCGGTGTAGCCTTGTACACCGATTTTTCAAATCGGTATCCGCCGATTTGAAAAATCGGTGTACAACCTTGTTGCTGGGGTACGCCGAAGCGGAACAAATAACCTTCCTGGCAGGCGACGTAGGTGATCGCCGCTCAGCCAAACTGGATGCCTTGTCACGCCAGAGGCGATCACCTACGTAAGATCTAAAAGGCTATCTGCCGCTCAGCCAAACTGGATGCCTTGCGCCAGTGGTAATTCGTTCGACCAGTTGATGGTGTTGGTTTGCCGGCGCATGTAAGCCTTCCACGCATCCGAACCCGATTCACGGCCGCCACCGGTCTCTTTTTCACCGCCAAATGCTCCACCAATTTCAGCGCCGCTGGTGCCGATGTTGACATTAGCAATACCACAATCCGAACCGGCCGGTGATAGGAACTGCTCGGCAGTTAAGAGGTTGTTGGTAAAGATCGCGCTGGAGAGACCTTGCGGCACATCATTGTGGATGGCAATCGCCTCGTCGAGCGCGCGGTATTCAGTGACGTAGAGAATCGGCGCAAAAGTTTCTTCGCACATCAAAGGGGTTTGTGCTGGCATTTTGACAATCGCCGGCGCGACAAAATTTGGACCAATATCAGGTCGTCGCTCTCCACCAACCACAATTTCCCCACCTTGCTGTTGCGCAGCCACCAACGCAGCTTCCATCGCCGCCACGGCCGGCGCAGAGACCAACGGCCCCATCAATGTGCCCGGCTGCATGGGGTCGCCGATTGGGACACTCTGATATGCCTGCGCAAGCCGACCGATGAGTTCCGCGGCGATCCGCTCGTCGGCAATAATACGTCGCGTAGAAGTGCAGCGCTGGCCGGCTGTGCCCACCGCGCCAAAGACAATCGCCCGTACGGCCAGATCCAAGTTGGCGTCGGCGCTGACAATAATTGCATTGTTACCGCCCAATTCCAGGATCGTGCGCCCCAGCCGTCCGGCAACCGCCTGGGCGACATGGCGACCCACGCGCACCGAACCGGTAAAGCTAATCATGGGCAAGCGTGGATCATTGATCATACGCTCGCCGATCTCTTCGTTGCGGCCAATCGCCAAGGTAAAGATGCCGGTCAGCCCATAATCAGCCATTACGCGGTTGGCAATCTGTTGCACGGCGATAGCAACGAGCGGTGTGGTGGGTGAGGGTTTCCAGATCATGGTGTCACCGCAAACGGCAGCCAGCGCGGCATTCCACGACCACACCGCGACAGGAAAATTAAAGGCCGTGATGATACCAATGGGGCCGAGCGGGTGCCACTGTTCGTACATGCGGTGGCCGGGACGTTCCGAGGGCATGGTCAGGCCATAGAGTTGACGCGACAA
>JBBRVA010001095.1:0-2206 GCA_038247295.1 Caldilineales bacterium
GCGCAGCCGCAACTGGACCCGGTGCAGCGCAACCCGGCCTTGCTGCGCTATGTGCCCGACCACGGCTTTGTCGGGCGCGACGAAACCCTGCTCCTGCTCGACCGTGCCTTTGACAGCCAGCGGGTGGTGCTGCTGCACGCCTACGCCGGCCAGGGCAAGACGACGACCACCGACGAACTCTTACGCTTGGCTGCTTCCGCCGAGCGCGGCTCCGAGCATCCGTTGGGTGAATCGATTGTACGTGCCGCGCGTGAAGCGGGCCTAGCACTGAGTGAGCCGGCTGCCTTTGAAGGGATTGCTGGCTATGGTATTGCGGCCACCGTCGATGGACATAAACTCTTGTTGGGCAATTTGCGTTTGATGCAGCGCAAAGGCGTTCATCTGAATGGGCTAGCCGCCAAAGCAGAGCATTTGCAAGCCGAAGCCAAAACGGCCATGTGGCTGGCCGTGGATGGGCAAGCCAGCGCCCTGATTGGTGTTGCCGATACGATCAAAGAGGGTTCCAAAGAAGCCGTTGCCGCGCTGCACAAACTGGGTCTAACCGTGGTGATGATGACTGGCGATAATGAAGCAACTGCCCAAGCCATTGCCAAAGAAGTAGGGATCGAGCGTGTCTTGGCCGAGGTGTTGCCTGGCGATAAAGCTAACCACGTCGCCAAGTTGCAAGCCGAAGGCTACAAAGTTGCCATGGTCGGCGATGGCATCAACGACGCCCCGGCGTTGGCGCAGGCGGATGTCGGCATTGCGATTGGCACCGGCACGGATGTGGCGATTGAAACCGCCGATGTGATCCTAATGCGTGGCGATTTGCGCAGTGTACCCCAAGCGCTTGCCCTGTCCAAGGCAACCATGCGCAACATCAAGCAGAACTTGGGGTGGGCCTTTGGCTATAACATTGCGCTGATTCCCATTGCCGCCGGCATTTTGGCCCCCTTTCCCTGGGTACCCGACTTTCTGCGTCAATTGCATCCCATTCTGGCGGCGGGGGCCATGGCCTTCTCTAGCATCAGCGTAGTCGGGAACGCGTTGCGGCTTCGACAACTATCGTTATCCTCTACCCAAAATGTAGCGCACGGGACTACTCCGTCAGCGCCTGTAGTTTCGTCACTTTGAACTTTTTAGAAGCTTTCTGAGCGGAAGACGGTCAGCCAATCCCTGCCTCACGCGCCTTGATGATCGCCGCGGCGCGGCCGGTGACCTGGAGTTTGCTGAAAATGTCGCTGACCCGGTTGCGCACGGTTTTGACACTGAGCGACAGTCGCTCGGCAATGGCGCTGTTGGTCAGCCCCTGCGCCAACAGCGCCAGGATCTCCCCCTCGCGTTCAGTCAATTCGAGGAAGGTGTTTGCAGCAGTGGGTGCCGCAAAGTGCTGCTGAATCCGTTGAGCGATTTTGGGGCTGAAGATGGCTTCACCACTGGCCGCAGCGCGCAGGGCGCGTACGGTCTCCTCCCCACTGGCCCCTTTGAGGATATAGCCACAGGCCCCCGCTTTGAGCGCCTGAAAGACCGTGGCATCATCCAACATTGAGATGACCAGCACGCGCAGGGCAGGGTGCAAGGCCCGCAGGCGACGTGTCACTTCCAGCCCAGTCATATCGGGCAGGTTGATGTCCATCAGCACCAGATCGAGCGGCTGGCCGGCGGTGATTGCCAACGCCTCAGCGCCCGTGGTCGCCTCGCCCGCAACCTGCATATCTGGTTCGGTGCCAATCAACGTGCGCAGACCAAAGCGAAAGACAGGGTGATCGTCAACGATCAGGATTGAGATAGTCATGGATTCATTCCTAGTAATCTACACACTCACTCAATCGGCAACTGCGCTACGACTTCTGTTCCCCCCGCGCGCCGTTTGCTGATCACGCAACTGCCGCCTAGTTCCTCAGCCCGTTCTCGCATCGATTGCAACCCAATGCCTACCGTATACTCGGCGGGTAATCCAATTCCGTCATCGCAAATGGTTACCTTGAGTGAACATGCCGCTTGCGGGGCACGGTCTACCATGGATGTCACCATGATCTGGCTGGCTTGTGCATGTTTGATTGCATTGGTGACCGCCTCCTGCACAATACGATAGACCGCCACTTCCACGGCGGCAGGCAAGGCAATGTGCGTGTCCGCCAGTTGCAAGTTGATCTGGAGCTTGCCTGGTTGCCCTATTCGTTCCACAAATTCTTCAATCGCACCGTTCAAGCCTAAATCGTCCAGC
>JBBRVA010001096.1:0-2145 GCA_038247295.1 Caldilineales bacterium
CCAGCGGTGCTCTTCGCAGTTGGCATTGGCAATCTGTTGATCCTGGCCTGGAAACACCGCGCCGATCTGGCGCGCCCCTTTGCTTTCCGTCCGTGGCTCACCCAACGGCGCTCGCGATGATCTTCTTTGCTACTGTCGTTGCCCTCATTTTAGGCGTAATACTGGTAATTGCCATTATCAACGCGCTGGTCTTTCCTCGTTTACAGTTGCCAACGCCCAATGAAACAAACGCGTTCAATCAACAACCTGGAGTTTCTGTGCTGATTCCGGCCCGCAATGAAGGCGCCATCATTGGCGGCACGGTCCAAGCCTTACTGGCACAGCACTACCCCAATTTTGAAATCATCATGCTAGATGACTATTCCACTGATAACACACGGTTGATGGCCGAGACTGCGGCACGGGGCGACAGTCGTCTGCGCGTGTTGGCCGGTGCTCCTTTGCCGGTAGGCTGGCTGGGTAAAAATTGGGCTTGTCATCAACTGGCCGCTGCCGCCCGCCATGACATTCTCATCTTTACCGATGCCGATGTTACCTGGGGTCCCCATGCCCTGCCCGCCTTGATCCAGATGCTGCATCACACCCAAGCCGATTTACTCACCGTCTGGCCCACCCAAATTACGCTGACTTGGGGCGAACGCCTGGTGGTGCCACTGATGGCGTTGGCGATCTTAGGCTACTTGCCCGTCCCGTTGGTTCACAATGGACCCTGGCCTAGCGCAGCCGCCGGTAGCGGCCAATGTATGGTTTTTATGCGCGCAGCTTATCTGCAATGCGGCGGTCATCAAGCCGTGCGCAACCAAATTGTCGAAGATACCCAATTAGCGCAGCGGATCAAAGCAAGCGGTTTGCGACTGCGCCTGGCTGATGGCGCAGCCCTACTCCACTGTCGTATGTATGAAGGTTGGTCAGCAGTTCTTCTTGGCTATGCGAAGAATATTTTAGCAGGCCACGGCAATTCGATTACGCTGCTATTGCTTTCTACCCTTTTCCACCTGACCATTTTTGTGCTGCCGTGGCTCTGGTTGGCAGGTGGTTTTGTCGGACTGGGACTTACTGGCTGGCCGCTTTGGCCACTGCTGCTTTGTGTACTGGGCGTCACTTTGCGTGGGCTTACAGCAATGGTTACACGCCAACGCCCGCTTGACGCCCTATTCTTACCGATCTCGGTCTTACTGATGACACGCATTGCCCTGCAAGCCATCTGGTGGCAATTGCGCGATGGCGGGCCAAAATGGAAAGACCGGAAGCTATTACAATGAGTTACGATTTTTGATTTACGATTTACGAAAATCTTGGCCTACCAGTCGGGTGCCCTTTGGGCGCGTAAATCGTAAATCAAAAATCGTAAATTCTCGCCTAAAGGCTCACCTATGTCACAACAACCTCTTCCTATCATCATCATCGGCGCCGGTATCGGCGGGCTGAGCGCGGCGATTCGGCTGGCGGCGGCGGGACAGCGTGTAATTATTTGCGAGCAGAACGCGGCGGTGGGCGGCAAAATGGGTCAGCGCAGCATGGATGGCTTTCGCTGGGATACAGGACCATCGGTGATCACCATGCGCCATGTCTTTGCTGATCTCTTTGCCTGTGCTGGCCGCCGGTTAGAAGATTATTTGACCTTGCTACCTGTGGATCCACTCACACGCTACTTCTATCAGGACGGCACGGTGCTAGATGTCTGCCAGAGTTGGCCGCAAATGGCAGCGCAGATTGAAGCGTTGGCGCCAAGTGATGTCGAAGGCTATCTGCGTTTCCTGGCCTATGCAGCTCGTCTGCATAGGATCACCGGGCCAGTCTTTATCTATGATCAACCGCCGAGCCTGGACAGTTTCCGGCGTGTCTCCCCCTTGGACTTTCTCAAAGTTGATCCCTGGCTGACGATGGATCAGGTGATCCGCCAACATGTGCGTTCGCCCCATTTGCGCCAATTGTTGGGTCGCTTTGCCACCTATGTCGGTGCTAGTCCCTATCAAGCGCCGGCCACGCTCAGCGTGATCGCGCATGTCGAGTTGACAGGCGGCGTCTGGTATCCACAAGGTGGCATCTATGCAATTGCAGATGCGCTGGCGCGTCTGGCCCAAGAACTCGGGGTGGAAATACGGACTAATTGTGCAGTCCAAGAAATTGTTGTAAAAAATGGCG
>JBBRVA010001097.1:0-2143 GCA_038247295.1 Caldilineales bacterium
CAAAGATGGTGCCCGTTATTTTGGCCCCTACACCAGTGCACGCGCCTGTTATCAGACGCTCGACGCCCTGCGCCGGGTCTTTCCCTATCGCGACTGCGAGCGCGTTATCGATGGCCAGGATGATCGCGCCTGCCTCTACTATCACATCAAAATGTGCGGCGCGCCTTGCATTGGTCGCCAAAATCGGGAAGAATACCGCGAAATTCTGCGCCAATTAATGGACTTTCTCAGTGGTGATACCGACCGGGTGTTACAACAGTTGACCGCGCAGATGGAACGCGCCGCAGAAAACATGCAATTCGAGTTGGCGGCGCTCTACCGCGACCGCTTGCGATCTGCGCAACAGATCGCCGAGCAGCAGAAAATTGTAAATACAAATCTGGAAGATGCCGACTACGTTGCCATCGCCCAGGATGAACGAACCGGCGACACCGCAGTGCAGGTCTTCATGGTGCGGCGCGGACGCGTCATCGGGCGCGACAGCGTGATGCTGATCGGGACGGAGGCGCCCCAGGCCAACGTCAACCAACATGGCGCCATTATCGGCGCCTTTATGCAGCAGTTTTATGACAACGTCGCCTTTATCCCCGGCCTAATTTTAGTCCAGGCGATGCCGGACGATTGGGCGGTGATCGAGCAGTGGTTGGGTGAAAAACGCAATGCCAAGGTCGAACTGCGCATTCCGCAGCGCGGCGACAAACGCCAATTGATGGAGATTGCGCAGAAGAATGCCGACGAATATTTGCGCCTCCAATTGGCCGAACGCGCCGCTGACACCAACCGGCAGACGGAAGCGCTGATCGAATTACAAAGCACATTACAGTTGGAAAATCCGCTAACGCGGATCGAATGTTATGATATCAGCACCTTGCAAGGCACCAATACGGTGGGGGCCATGGTGGTTTTTGCCAAAGGTGCGCCGCTCAAAAGCGCGTATAAACGCTTCAAAATTCAGGGCAAAGGCAGCCAAGGCGCACCCGATGATTTTGCCAGTATGCGCGAGATGCTGCGCCGCCGCTTCCGTCGCGTCGTTGAAGAAGAGAACGAGCTCGATCCGAATCTAGATCCCGGCCAGAAGGCGCGCAAAAGCGACGAGAGCTGGCGCATCTTACCAGATCTTGTGATCATCGACGGCGGCAAGGGTCAGTTGGGCATTGCTGTTGAAGTGTTAGAAGAGTTTGGCCTGCGCGATCGTATTCCCATTGTTGGCTTGGCCAAACGTGAGGAAGAGATCTTCCGCCCCGGCGAATCCAATCCAATCTGGTTAAAACGGGGCAGCCAGGCGCTGCATTTGGTCCAGCGTGTGCGCGATGAGACGCACCGCTTTGCTATTACCTACCACCGCAACTTACGCAGCAAAGAACAGACGCATTCCAAGTTGGACGACATCAAGGGCATTGGACCCGCGCGCCGCAAAGCGCTGCTCACCTTTTACGGCGGCGACCTGGAAAAAATTCGCAATGCCAGTGTCGATGAACTAGAAGCGGTGCCGGGCATGAATCGCAAATCAGCGGAAGCCGTAAAGGCGTATTTTTAGAGGTTGCCCTTATGAATGGTACGGCGGCCAACGGCGCAACCATGCAAACATTGCAGGGTCAGTTGCCTTTTCTACAAAAGCTAGCTCGGGCCGACGTTGCCTATATCCTCCACGACGCGGTCGAAGAGCAATCGTTTAGCGCTGGCCAATTTTTGTATGCCCAGGATGAGTCGGTCAAGTATGTCCGTTTGATTCTAGAAGGCAGCGTCGAAGAGGTGCGTACGACGCGCCAGACCAGTGGCGCCAGGAACCAAACCTTGCGGCGCATTGTCGGACCAGGTACGAAATTAGGCATCTACGATTTTCTCGCTCAGCATGAACACAGCACACGCGCCCGGGCGCGTGAAAGTGGCCGCTTGATTGCCATTCGCGCCACGGCGCTGGAGCGCCTGCTCTATCGCTTTCCCGAAACCCGCAGTTCGTTGGCCCCCTTACAAAAGATTGAACGCCTGCGCACCATCCCCTTGTTGGCTGACCTCGACTGGATCGCACTCGGGTTTGTGGCGGATGCCACGAGCGATAAAGTTGCGATCCAAGCGCCACAAGCGATCTACGCGGCAGGTAATCCCGCCGAAGAATTTTACGTCATTGATCAGGGCCCGGTAG
>JBBRVA010001098.1:0-2142 GCA_038247295.1 Caldilineales bacterium
CACCGCCACACCCACGCTGTCGGGAAAACTGTGACAGGTGTGGAAGAATTCAACGGTAAAGGCGCCAACTTCGATCGTGTCGTTTTCGGTGATGGTGTGCAAATCGGCTTCGGCGATCAGCTTGTGCTCGCGCAGCTTTACTTCCAGCAAGCCCCGCGTCAATGCCGTCGCGTAGATCGGGGCGCGCAGTCCTTCTTCCAGTAGATAGGGCAGGGCGCCAATGTGATCTTCGTGCCCGTGCGTCAACACAACCCCGCGCACATTGTCCAAGCGGTCGAGCACATATTCGGCATTGGGGATCACCAGATCGATGCCATGCATTTCACTGCTGGGGAACATCAGCCCGGCGTCGATGATCAAAATGTCATCACCGGCTTCCAAGACCAGCATGTTCTTGCCGATCTCGCCAACGCCGCCCAGCGGGACGACGCGCAACAAGGGCGCAGGCGCGCCCTTTCCATTCGTATTTATTTTTGTTTCACTCATTGACTATTTCTCCTAGTCTGTCTAAAAATTACTGTACATGCTACGTAAATCTATATCACAATAACAAAGGTCCGCGCTGGACGCTCTGTACTATGCTGTGGAATCATTGCTGATAACCGCTGCGCCATATTATGCAAACAGATCCGTTTGCCATAACAATGGACGACTTTCCTGGGGCCAAATTTCCCGTGGATAATTTCACCCTGAGCATCAGGCGCCTAAAAGAGGGTGAGTTGGTCAGCGTCGGTCTGTTCAAGTGGCGATGCGGATGAGGCAGATGCGGCAGCGGGCGGCACCGCGATAACGGGTTGATAATCAGGATCACCTGGATGAGGAACGCCGGCTGGCAATGCTTCGCCACGTATGGCAGCCGCATTCGCCTTGACGGCGCGTTCCACCAATTTAGGCAGCAGTTGCAGATCTTTTTTAAACTCGATCGCCCACTGCGGGTTGCGCAGTGCGGCTGCCGGGTGAAACATAGCCAATGCTACGCGCCCCCGCCCAATATTGCGCACCTGGCCATGCACTTTGGTAATCGCTGCGCCAGGAAACCAACGCGCCATACTAAAGCGCCCCAATGTAACAATAATGCGTGGATTGATCAAGGCGATCTGGTGGGTTAAATAATCGCTGCACGCCGCTAATTCGTCTGGCAGCGGGTCGCGATTATCAGGTGGACGACACTTGACGACGTTTGTAATATAAACATTTTCGCGTCGAATGCCAACACTATGCAGCATCTCGGTTAAAAACTGACCACTCCGCCCTACAAAAGGACGACCCTGTTTATCTTCTTCAAATCCTGGACCTTCGCCTACCAACATGACAACCGTATGGAGGTTACCATAGCCGGGCACCGCGTGCGTACGGCCATTGGCTAATGCACACTTTTGGCAACCACTTATTGTCTGTTCCAAAGCTTGCATCTGCTCAATGATGGCCGTTGGCGCTTGCTCTACCGGGGGCGCCGGGTTCATCGGTTGCGTTTCCTATCTGCTTTCGCTGGTTAAGCCGACATGCCTACCGCTGTCGGACCCTATTAACAAGCTATTATACCACTAAAATGTAAGCTCGTCTAAATCTTGGCCGGGCAGCGACACTTCGCACAGCGCGGCCAATAAATTAGCCCCCATCGGCCAAGGTGAATGGCTGTTTTAGTTTGTGAGGCATTAGATCTTTGTACAAACGCCAGGTCTGCTACCGCAAAGAACGCGAAGTGCGCAAAGACACGGTTGTTTTTCTTTGCGCACTTCGCGTTCTTTGCGGTAAAAATTGTTGATTTTGGCTTGTCCAGCTTAGGATCTTGTCCTTTATGTGAGCTTTCGTCTAGGTGGGAAGATAATTGGGAATCCATTTGCCATTGCTGTGGATCTCACCGACCCAATGGGGCAACGACCTGACTGATGGGCAGTTTGGTCAGTTCCGCCAAAAATAGAGCTCTTTCTCCGAACACATGCAACTGATCCAGCTGGTTGATTGCGTCGTTGAGCAGCGAGAAAGCCGCAGTATACTCGCCTGTACGCGCTTCAATAATCCCCAAGTAGCCTGTTGTGCGCGCCACCCCATAAGGTTCGTCAACTTCGGCATACAGTTGATGGGCAGAAGCCAAAAGCTGCTTAGCTTTGGCAAAGCGTTGCTGATTCAGCGCAACGATGC
>JBBRVA010001099.1:0-2115 GCA_038247295.1 Caldilineales bacterium
ACGCCCACTGTACGTGTAAACCAGCGACAAAGGCTGACATCGCGCCGTCCGCCTGGTTCTACGGGCACATCCAATCGGCTGGTATCGACCAAAATAAAATAGGAGCCATCAGGGCGAACGGGCGTCAGACCTACCGCGTCCAGCGCGCCTAAGAGCTTATCGCGCTTGGCCTGATACATCTGGCTAAGCCAGGTAAAGTAGTCGCGTTCGGGGGCAATTTCCAGCGCAACGGCCACCGCTTCTTGCATGGGCGTGCTGACGGCAAACGGAATCCACTGGTGTGCCATCAACACGGCATGGGCCAAATGCGCCGGCGCAATCGCCCAGCCAATCTTCCAGCCGGTGACCGAGAAAGTCTTGCCGGCGCTGCCCAGGGTGATCGTGCGTTCCCACATGCCAGGCAGCGTGGCCATGCGCACATGTTCAACGGTGCGCGCTGGATCGGGATAAACCATCCATTCGTAGACCTCGTCGCTCAATACAATGATATTGTTTTTTTGTGCCAAAGCAGCAATTTGCAGCAATTCGGCGCGGCTGAAGATCTTTCCGACTGGATTCTGTGGCGTGTTGACGATTAGGAGACGGGTGCGGGGCGTAAAGGCCGCGGCCAGTTCATCCATATCCAACACCCACTCGGTCGAACTGGTAGCGTTGGGGGCAGGGCGTAAGGGCACATAAACCGGCGTGCCGCCCGCCATGATCACCGAGGCGGGATAGCTATCGTAAAATGGCTCGATCAAAATCACCTCATCGCCCGGCTCGATCAGTGCTTGGATCGTGGCGAAGATGCCCTCGGTGGCGCCCACGGTTGTTACAATCTCGGTCAGAGGGTTGAGTTCACGGCCAAACAGCGGGCTGTAGACATTGGCCAAGGCCTTCACCAAGCGCAAATGCCCTGCGCTGCGCGCATACTGATTAATATCGGCGGCGATGGCTTGTTTGGCCGCATCCTTGACAAAATCGGGCGCCGGAAAGTTGGGAAACCCCTGGCCCAGATTCACGGCATTATATTGCAAGGCCAGCGCCGAAAACTCGGCAAAGACAGTGACGCCAAAGCTGCGCACCCGCTGCGCAGGCATAAAAGGCGTAGCAATCGAGGTAGACGCGTTTAACATGCTTATTCCTTACTTGTATTGCGTGGTCGCTGTTACCGCTTCAAGTTATCCGCCAATTATAGCCGATTCTTTGGTGCAAAGCCAGATGGCGATAACAATGGTGGAAGAGTGTCTAAAAACAGCAGACCGGCGCTCAAACGAGCGCCGGTCTGCTGTCAAAAAGAAGGAGAAGAAGGTATCAGGTTATATTTTACCGAATCGGGTTGGGTACTGGCTTGACAACCATTGCCTTGCCTTCGACGGGGCGGCGGCTGCGCAAATCGTTGGCGATGGCGAACAAGAGTGCCAGTGCAGCCAGGCCAGCTACGATCCAGGCCAACATCCTCGTATCAAACAGATTGCCTGGCGCAGCAACCGTTGTTGGCGTGGTTGCATCAGCGCTCAAGAGCGTCGCCTTACCCAGCGCCAGCGGTGTGCGGCTTTGGTTGGTCACGGCATAGACAGCGCCAGTTTGGCCGGTCACCGGCAGCAGGTCCGTCACCACCGCTTGATCATTGCTCTGCAACAGCGCCCAATTTTGTGCACCATCGGTTGTCATCGCGACGCCGACCGGGCTCTGGTGCAACTGGGTCGAGCCGTATAAGTAGCTGGTGGCGGCATAGATCACACTCGGTTGCGCCGGGTCGATGGCCAACGCATCTACTTGCAGACGTGAGCCAGGCAAGAGACCCAGGCCAGCGTTAGCTGTCGCCCATGTGCGGCCATCGGTGCTTTTTAGCAAGCCACGGTCGGTTGTGCCTACATAGATCGTCGTCGGTTGCGTATCGGCTAGTGCCAACGCGGTGGGCGTGCTGCCCAAATTGTCGACACTAGACCAAGTCAACCCAAAGTTGTCGGCGCGATACAGATGCCACGCTGTGCGAACGAAAGCCAGACCTGCGCCTGTGCTATCGGCAACGATATCCAACACTGGCTCATCCAGCAATAGATGCCCACTTTCGATCATGCTCGAACCTACGTCGCGCAGCCGGAAGACGCCCGCGTTGTCGGTGCCCACATA
>JBBRVA010001100.1:0-2100 GCA_038247295.1 Caldilineales bacterium
GGTGACCCAGCGCCATTTTCCATTCGGTTTGGACTTGTAAGAGGTCGGGATATTGGGCCACGAGTTTGCGGATCCGATCCAGATCGTGGTCGCGCAGCGCCAGAAAAAAGTCGATCTGTGTCTTGAATTCGGCACTTTGGGAAGGTTTGCCTGTTTTTAGTTCGGCTTGCATGGTTGGAACGATCCTTTCTTTCAGATTGTGGCGCGCATCAAAGAGCCGTTTTTTGATCGTCGAGACTGGCACCTCCAAGAAAGCGGCAATCTCTTGTTGCGAGTAGCCTTCCACATAGAAAAGGGCGATGGCTAGCCTTTGCTGGGGCGGCAGCGCCCCGATGGCGGCCTGCACGCTTTGGCGGACATCCAGCGTTTCGGCCGGGTCGGGCAGGTGCGCGTAGAGGCTGTTGGCGTCATCCCGTGCCAGGCTGTCGATCGATAGCATAACGACCGGTTGGCGGCGAATCTGCCGGTGGCTATTGCCCATCACAATGCGACGAAACCAACCGGGAAAAGCAGCCGGGTCGCGCAACTTTGCCAGGTGTAGATAGGCGTCCAGAAATGCCTCTTGCGCAATATCTTGCGCCAGCCCTGGATCACCCACCAGTGCATAGGCGCTGGCATAGGCCATATCTTGGAAACGGTTGACGATCTGCCCAAAGGCATCTTTGTCGCCTTGTTGGGCGGCTACGACGAGTAAGCTGAGTTCGGTCATCTTTGACGTTCACCAGTTAGCAGTACGAATTTGAAGGCCTTCACCATAAAGTGCCAACGATGGGGCAAAAAGTTACCAAACAAAAAGGCGAGTCACGCGACTCGCCTTTTTGTAGTCACTATAAACGTAGCTCAATCCAAAATTTCGGTGACGCTTGCCAGACCATTTAGGGTGACAATGAAGTGATTTAGGACATTGCGGCCAAGAATAGTTTCGTGATTCTGTTCATCCGCCACGACGCGTACGGATGATAATCTATAGACGCCGATCCGTAGCGTAATGACATAGATGTCTACTGAGTTGCGTACGCCTATAACGCCCGCATGAAGCCAGAATTGACATATTCAGCGCCAGTTGCTTCCAGATGTTCAAACGGTATGATCGTCCCATCTGATCCTGAATCCACCAGCGCGGTTAATACTATCTCATTCGCTGGTCGATCTTCTACTCTGTTGATACCGATTTCAGCGACAGGAAAGGCAGGAAAGTAAGTTGAATCATAATCTCGGATGTACACGATTAATTGCCATTTTCTAGCCGTGGTGAGCGAAAGGTATAAACTTCCTCTGCTCCAGGTAAGACTTGGGTAATTAAAACGACCTGTTCCGGATAATGCAGGCGAATACGTAGCAACAGCGTTGTTTGGTCCTCATCTTGATCGACCAATTTCCCTTGATAGATTGCCACAAATTTACCTTCATGCTCAACTCGCAATGTTTCGTGAAGTGCTTGATAGGCGGCCTTCTCCTTTGCCATTGCTACCTGCTTAGAGGTAAGCGTTGATGGTGTTTCTCCCAGAACAATGGCATCAGCCAGAATGTTAGCTGGGTCTTGGTTCGTCAATTGGGCATGGTCGCGCGCTTTACGGTAGAGCGCATCCGAAATCGTCAATGTGACCTGAACACTCATTATCTTTACCTATCTCCCTTACTTCCAATTCTCCAGCGCCTTTTTCACGGCCGCGCAGTAGGCATCCGCTGTGGCGCCGTCGAGCACGCGATGGTCGTAGCTGAAGCCGAGCGTCATCATTGGCTTGAAGGTTAGATAATCACCCATGTTGGCGTCCAGCGGGCTGCCATTGCTGACAACGACTGGGCGCTTCTCGATCGCCCCGGTGCCGAGAATGCCCACCTGGGGCTGGACGATGACAGGCGTCTGGAAGCGGCTGCCCGAGGTGCCATAGTTGCTCAGGGTAAAGGTGCCGCCCTGTAGATCTTCGTTGGTCAGCTTGTTAGCGCGCGCCTTTTCGGCCAATTCGTTGACGGCGCGGGCAATGCCGATCAAGTTAAGGTCACCGGCGTTTTTGATCACTGGCACGATCAGACCGCCCATGCCGTTGGCGTCCATGGGCAGCGAGGTCGCCATGCCAATATTGTAATAACGCTTGATGA
>JBBRVA010001101.1:0-2085 GCA_038247295.1 Caldilineales bacterium
GAAGGATGCTGTCAGGGATGTTTTGGATTGGCGTATGAAATGGTTCAATTGTCGTGATAATCAGTATGTTCTAGCGTTTGATCACGATGCCTTGCTGTTGAAGGAATTATTCAAACGACAACCAAAGTGAACCGACCGCATCCTCCGTCACATCGTCATCCCCTACCGCCCCATCAGCAGCAGCCGGGGCTACACGCTCTATCAGCGCGTAGAATAAATATTTACGGCAAAGGGATGGTGCGGATGCGTTGCTCATGGATGATTGTAAAGAGTCCGGACCACTCGGAACCATTTTCTAGGGCATTTGTAATGATCATGACCACGCGCGCTAGTGGCAAACCGCCAAGTCGGCATAGAATAATTCCGCTCGTGGCCGGCAAGCGCATACGGAATGCTAGTTCACCAAAATCTTTATCAAAGGTGAGAATCACGCGAGCTTCGGCTTGGGCGCGGGCGAGAATGGCCTGGTCTTTGCTGCCCGGCGCATCTGACCGGATCCAAACAACGTCGTGCGCACGCTCACGTAACGCATCGACAAGGTCACTGGGACAGTTTTCGTCGGCTAGAATCCGCATGGCTCAGGCCGCTACAGGGTAGACTTTTTCAGCTTGCAGGAGCGCGCTGGTGTAGCGTAAACAAGCCAAAATATCGGCATGGGTGAGGCCAGGATAATTACGCAAAATATCTGCCTCTGACCATTCAGAAGCCAGTAGATCGATGATTAATTCGACGGCAATGCGTGTGCCTTTAATCACGGGTTTGCCGACCAAAATCTCTGGATCGAGGGTGATTCGATCTTGCCAATTCATTTCTACGGTAGCCATTGTTTTACTCCTGAAAACGTAGACGGTTGTTTCAGGCCCCATTATAGCATAGAGGATCAAAATATCAGCCATGTACCCAATATCCACACTTGAGCAACTGACCATCCCCCTGACCGCGCACCACATCCGTTTTACCGTGCGTGCCACTACACCGCTTGTTTTTGGCGAGTTTAAGGGCAGTGCGCTGCGTGGCGCATTGGCCGGTGTGCTGCGCCGCACCTTTTGCCCCGCGTGGCGGGCAGAAAAGACCGACCCTCTGCACCAGGCGCTGTGCCCGATCTGCCAACTGTTGAGTGTGGAAGGCGATGAGGAGACGGCGGGTGATGTGCGCCGACCCTATGCGATCGAGCCGCCGCTGGACGAGCAGACCCACTTTGCCGCCGGCGAAACGTTCAGCTTTGGCCTGGCCTTGTATGGCGACAAACTGGCCTATCTACCCTATCTGGTCTTGGCCGTAGGGGGTATGGGCGAGAGTGGGTTGGGGAAAAAGGGCGATCAGGAGCGAGGGCGACGGGGAGAGGGGGCGACCGGGCGAGAAGATCGGGGACGTTTTGGGGTGGAGCAGATTGAGGCGGTCAATCCGTTGAGCGGGGCGACGGAGACAATGATGGCCGCTGACGAACGGATGGTGCGTTCGCCCAACTTGCCGGTGACGCACGCCCAGGTAATGCAGATTTGTGATGCCTGGTTACCACGTTTGGCCGCGCAAGGCAACCAGTTGACCGTCCACTTTCGTACGCCGACGCGCCTGACGCAGGATGAAGGTACGCAAAAACGGGCCGACTTTTTCCCCTTCTGCAAAAAAGTGGTGTTGCGCGTCCTCGATCTGTGCGCCCAGCATGGCGGTGGCCGGCCGACGCTGGACGGCCAGGCCCTGGAACTGCGCCGCCACATTTACCCGCATGCCGATAGTGTGCAACTGCTAACCGATGAAACGCAGTGGTGGGATCTGAAAGGCTATTCATCACGGCTGGCGCGCGCCCAAGTTCTGGGCGGCTTTGTCGGCCGCGCCACCTACTACGCGCCGGACTGGCGCCCGCTGCTGCCCTGGCTGATCTGGGGCATGAGCGCGCATGTGGGCAAAAATATTGTCAAGGGGTGTGGGATCTATGATCTACGATTTTAGCTTGACGATTGACGAAGTTGCTTCGTTGATGAGATCAACTGTAATTCGTAGTAAAGGCACCCCACCCTAACCCTCACTGCCATTAAGTTAAGAAAAAATCGTTGCATTGTAGGTGCGGTTTTTAACCGCACAATC
>JBBRVA010001102.1:0-2062 GCA_038247295.1 Caldilineales bacterium
AGTGCCTTCCACGACCGTGCCAATGTGTACGATCAGGCCGGGCAGGCGCCGCCGCGTGTCGGTGATTTCCACCGTCCAGACGGGAACGTCCATGTCTTCTGGGAAATAGTAAATCTCGCCCGTGTCACCTACTTGACCGCCGCTTTCGGCGTAGAAGGGTGTTTCGGGCAAGATAAGCTCAACCCGTGTGCCAACATGGGCCTCTTGAACCCGCTGCCCATCCACAATCAGACCGGCCACCGTTGTATCAACCTCGGCCACATTTTCGTAGATCAGGTGTTTGACGCCAGTTTTCTCTACCAGGCCCTGGCGCTGTAAATCGGCCAGCAACTCGGCGTAGACACTCATATCCAAGCCGCTCTTCTCTTGCACAGTGGCGCGGCTGCGCGATTTGGCGGCATCGAGCGCACGGCGAAAGCCTTCTTCATCCACGCTAAAGTCCTGATCACCGGCGATATCGCGCGTCAGATCGACGGGAAAGCCATAGGTGTCCCAAAGGTGAAAGGCATCATCGCCAGGAATGACGGTTTTGCCGTCGGCGCGCAGCCGTTCGATCAAATCATCAAGCAGGCTCAAGCCCAGTGTTAGGGTGCGCTGGAAGCGTTCTTCTTCTTCAGTAATCGTTTGCAAGATAAATTCGCGCTTGTCGAGCAGGTCGGTGTAATGCCCTCCCATTTGCTCGATTACCACTTCGGCAATCTGAGCCAGGAAAGGTTCTTCGAAGCCCAGGAGCTTGCCAAAGCGGGCCGCACGGCGCAGGATCATGCGCAAGACGTAGCTGCGCCCCTCATTGCCGGGCATGATGCCATCGCCGATCAGAAACGTAATCGAGCGGCTGTGATCGGCAATGGCGCGGTAGCGGGCCAGGTTTTGTTGGCGATGTTCGGCCGTCTGATCAAGCAAACCCTGAATCCGATCCATGATCGGCGCAAACGCATCGGTGTCGTAATTGTTATCTTTACCCTGCAAAATGCTGGCAATCCGTTCCAAACCCGCACCCGTATCGACACTGGGCGCCGGCAACGGCTCCAGGGTGCCATCTGGCTTGGCGTCGTACTGCATAAAGACGAGATTCCAGATCTCCAGGTATTCATCGTCTTTATTGACGCCATCGGGCACTTGCTTGTCTAAATCGCCCCAGTAGTAGTGAATTTCCGAGCAGGGTCCACAAGGACCGGTGTCGCCCATCGACCACCAATTGTCTTTTTTGCCAAAACGCAGCACGCGATCGGGCGATGCGCCGGTTTCGATCCAAAGCCGCTCGGCTTCATCGTCATCGGTGTAGACGCTAAACCACAGCCGCTCTAATGGCAAGCCTAGTTCATCGACCAGCAAGTGCCAGGCAAAACGAATGGCATCCTTTTTGAAATAATCGCCAAACGAAAAATTACCCAGCATCTCGAAAAAAGTGTGATGGCGCGGGCTGGGACCAACGTTCTCCAGATCGTTATGCTTGCCACTGACGCGCAAGCTCTTCTGGCTGGTGGTTGCGCGCCGATACGGGCGCTTTTCCACGCCCAAGAAGGTATCCTTGAATTGCACCATGCCCGAGTTGGTAAAGAGCAATGTCGGATCGTTGGCCGGCACCAAGTTGTCGCTTGGCACAATTTCGTGGTTTAGTTCCTGGAAATATTCCAGCCAAAGTTGGCGAATTTCGTTGGTCGAGCGTTGTTTCATAAGGACAAGCCTTCAAAATTTGCATGAATCAGTTTTTGATAACAGGCGGAAAGACGAGTGAGCCACCAGTAGATTCTCGATTAAGAATCTATACCTTAATCAGCGCTTTGCGTCTGTAATTGTAGTTCATCAACTTCCTTGCGTAACCAGACATTGATCAGCGTTTGTGTGCTAACCTTGCGCACTTGAGCAATCCGACGCAATTCCTGCATTAACTCACTTTCAATACTGACATAGTTCTGTCTGGCTGCCGGATCAAATGTCATATCAACTTCATACGTCTCATCGTCATAATCGGCCAGACTATGCGTATCCCAGAATTCTGCCATTTCCTCTATGCTGCGCGCTTTGGAAATACTGCTCACTTTATTTTCGTCTGCCATAG
>JBBRVA010001103.1:0-2044 GCA_038247295.1 Caldilineales bacterium
ACTTTGCCACCTCTTCCGGGCGAGAGGCGATCAGATCACCGCGCAACATAGCGGGCAACCGTTAAACCGCACTAAAACCGCACTCGTTAACCGGTTTTCTGTATCAGCTTAGGTGTTTTAACCCTAGGCGGCAGGTGACTTTTGCTTGCACCCGAATGATTGGACCCGGCATTGAGCGTGTACAAATCGACCATGCATAGCCACGTATTTATGGATGACGAGAATGCCAGCACCGGCTTGCCGCTATTGCGCATCCTCCGCCATTGGCCCTTGGGCGACGATCGTATCCCAATCCGGCAGATAGCCGATGCTCTGCATAAAGGAGAGGTCATCAAACATCTCCCACGATTCGACAATTTTGCCATTGGCCAGGCGGCGCACGACAATGCCGTTGTGCAGCGTCGTTTTGCCTGTGGCCGGGACGCCAAAGTAATCGCCTGTATGTGTGGTCGTCCAGCTTAATTCAGTGACGCCGATGTCGCTAGCCGCAAAGATGGCCAGGATATCGGCGCGTAGATCCGGGTTGGCGGCTTTTAGTGCAGCCAGATCATCGCGTAACAACTGCGCCGGCACATCTTCCGCTTCCTCAGCATAGTGCATCTTGATCGTCGTCGGATGGACTTCCAGAATCACATCAGCGTTGCCGGCCGAAAATTCATCGTAAAAACGCTGGACAATGGCAATCTTCTGGTCGGTCACGGATATGAGCTGCGGCGTATTCGCCTGGATGGGTTGGCAAGCGATCAACAGGACGGCGACCAAGCACGCAGCGAGCAAAAAGAATGGAGCCAGGATGGTTTTCATAATAGATATCCTATTCGGAACTTAGCCGAGCTTTGGCGGCGGCGATATTATAGGCCGTATCTGTATAATGGCGCAGACGGATCACCTTGCCACTGTCGTCAAAGGTCCACAGGTGCAGCTCCTCGTCACGAAAATGCCCCCCGGTGCTGGGAACCTCCGCTTCGATGACAACCTCAACAGCAACCTGATTGCCGCCCGCCATCATCGCCAGCACTTGAAAGTCTTTGATCGGCATGCCGCCTAGAATTTGAAAAAATTCGAGCACGCCGGCTTTGCCCTGGCGGGGAGCCAGCCACGGCACACCGGCGCGTTGGGCAGAATTATCGGCCCACTGTTCCCACTGCACGTCTTCGGCCATGTGGCTCAAAATGGTTGGGATATCGCCTTTGCCAAAGGCTTCGTAAATCGCGGCGGCGGTGGCTAGATGGTTGCTCATCGTAAGTTCTCCTAGGGTAGATTGGAATTGACAGCTACGGTCATCTCCAGTCTACAGCAGAAAAATGCTCAATTGACAGACCAAATTTTGTTTACTTTCTGTTCATATAGGCAGAAGCGTGATTGGTCTATGCTTACTCGGGGTTGAATTAGGCGCGCATCATGTATATAATGGGGGCTATCGACAAAACCATGCGCTGTTTACCCAGTAAACGGATCCCTATATGCCCCCAACCTCTACGCCACAACCTTTTGACTATGATGTCTTTATCTCTTACAGTGCCCAAGACAAAGCCTGGGTGCGCGCAGAATTGTTGACCCGCCTGGAAGCCGCCGGTCTCAAGGTGATCATCGATTTTCATGATTTTCGGCTCGGCGCGCCCAGCATCAACAAGATGGAGCGCGCGGTGACGACCAGTCGCAAGACGCTGCTCGTGTTGACTCCCGCCTATCTGGCCAGCCAGTGGGCCGAATTTGAAAACCTGATGCTCCAGACGCTCGACCCGGCCAACCGCGCGCTGCGGCTGATTCCGCTGCTCAAAGAACGCTGTGATCTGCCCATTCGGATCGGCTTTCTCACCTACGTCGATTTTACGGACCCGGCGGAAAGTGATCGGGCGTGGCAGAGATTGCTCGCCGGCCTCGGCACCCCCTCGCCCTCGCCTTCGTCTGCGTCGACACCTTCCACACTCCACACCAGCGCGCCAGCCGTGACGCCCTCCCCCGCCGCCATCCGCCAATTGCGCAACGTGCTGGCCGATCTCTACCCAGACAAGCCTAGCGCGACCCGGGTGGCAGAAGATGC
>JBBRVA010001104.1:0-2034 GCA_038247295.1 Caldilineales bacterium
AAGCTCTGCCTGTCCAAGCGTTGTCCGTCCCACCAACTGAATTGATTGGCCGCAGCACCGAAGTGAACCAACTTTGCAACCGCCTACTCGGTCACAGTGGCCGCCTGTTGACACTGATCGGCCCGCCCGGCATCGGCAAGACGACGCTGGCGCTGGCCATCGCCACGCGCCTCCATCTTTACTATCGGGATGGTGTCGTCTTTGTGCCATTAGCCACCGTCAGCGACTCCGTGTTAATGGCGTCCACCATTCTTACTGCCATCGGCAGCACT
The DNA here is from genome assembly GCA_038247295.1 of Caldilineales bacterium. Lineage (GTDB taxonomy): Bacteria > Chloroflexota > Anaerolineae > Caldilineales > Caldilineaceae > JAPLGZ01. The sequence goes on from JBBRVA010001104.1 coordinate 273, forward strand.
GACTTGAACCCACCCCAAAACAAGCTCATTGCCTTTCTACGCCGCAAAACCCTGTTGTTGGTGTTGGATAACCTTGAACAAATCAGCGCCGCCGCCGCCCTGATCGCAGACTTGGTGGCCGAATGTCCCTGGCTCTGCATCCTGGCGACCAGTCGCGAACGACTCCATCTGCGCGCCGAGCAACGCTTCAAAGTGCCTCCGCTCGATCTCGCTGCCGCCGTCGAACTCTTTGTCCAACGCGCGCAAGCCGTGAATGACGACTTCGCGCTCACACTGCACAACCAACCAGTGATTGAAGCGATCTGCCAACGGCTAGACTGCCTACCACTAGCGATTGAGTTGTGTGCAGCGCAAATCGATATCCTATCGCCGACGCAAGTGCTGGCCCAACTGCAAGATCACCGCCTCGATCTGCTGGTCGATGGGGCGCGTGATTTGCCCCTGCGTCAGCGCACCTTACGTTCCGCTATTGGCTATAGTTACGCGTTACTCAATGCAGCGGAGCGCCTGCTCTTTCGCAGCCTGGGCGTCTTTGCCGGTGGGTTTGCGCTAGACGCCGTCGAAGCGCTTGCCGCCGATCGGCTGGAACCCGCCGCCGTTCAATCCACGCTCCACGCCCTGATTGGCAAGAGCCTGGTGCGCGCCGAAACCTTGCCGTCCGGCGAGCAACGCTTTTTGCTACTGGAGACAATCCGTGAATTTGCCCTGGAGCAAGCGCTGCTACACGGCGAGGAACACATGCTCCGCGAACGCCACTATGCCGCTTACCTGGATTTCGCTCGGATGGCTGATAGCTATTTGCGCACACCAGAGGCTGCACCGTGGTTAGCGCGACTAAAATCTGAGCAAGACAATCTGCGCGCCGCCTTACAATGGACCCTGGATGCGCAGCGCTATGCCGACATGGCGTGGCTGATTGTTGCTGTATCGGGGTTCTGCCACTTCAACGGCCAATGGTATGAAACCGGCCAGTGGATCGCGCAGCTTTTGCCCTATCGTAAGATGCTCGACAGCGACCTATATCTGGCGTTCATGATCAACCTGTATTCGGCCGGACGCTCTTTCGAGGCGTTTCAGCCACTTGCGCACTGGAATGCTGAGATGATGCAGTTACTGGGCGCATCCTCGAACATGGTTTTGCATGCCACGGGCTGGCAATCGATTGCGATGACCTACTCCATGAACGATTATCCGCGAGCAGTAGCATGCTGGGTGCGAGGGATTGCGTGTGCGCGCGCCGTTGGCGCTACGCCGACGGTGGACATGCGGTTCTGCGCCCTGACTGACCACAGGCAACGCCTTGGCAATCTGCTCTGGGTCTATGGCAATGCGCTTGTGAACCAGGGCGAGTTCGAACAGGCGTTGCCGCTGCTGCGAGAGAGTCACGATATCTTCCAGCAACGGGGAAGCGGCTACGAAATGGCTGAAAGTCTCGGCACGCTGGGATTGCTGGCGCTGCTGCAAGGCGATCTGGCGGGGGCATACGCGCAGTTGCGCGAGGCAGTGACGATTGCGACCGACATCAACCAGTGGATGATCGGCTTCTGGCAGCCGGTGCTAGGCCTTGTGACCTTGTATCGGGGCGATGTAGCGGGGGCGCGTAGGCTATTGAATGAGAGCCTACGTCTATGTACCGAGCTGAAAATCCCGATGCTCTTGGCGCGAAACTTGACCTTTCTTGCAGAGACAGCGCTGTGGGAAGGCCAGATCGATGAGGCCGCGCAGTGGCTCGCACAAAGTCTGACACGTGAGGCCAATCCGG
>JBBRVA010001105.1:0-2016 GCA_038247295.1 Caldilineales bacterium
AAATGATGGATCAACAATCAGGAGAAAAAAATGGAAGCTGTACACGCAACTAAAAATGCGCATAAAGCCTTGACCCAGGAACAGATTGACGATTTCTGGCGCGCTGGCTATCTGAAGATCGGCAAGCTGCTAAGCGATGACGAGATCGAAAATCTGCGCCGCGAGTACGACCACACGTTTGAGTTGGCGCGCGCGGGTCAGATCAATTTCCGCAATCTGGCGATTAACCACACCGATGATCTGGATCAGAAAAATAACGCCAGCCAGCAGATGCTCCAGATTATGCAGATGTGCGAAATCAACATCCACTTTCGCAAGCTGGTCTACGACAACAAGCTGCTCGATATTATCGAAGACCTGATGGGGCCGAACATTCAGCTCTTTCACGATCAGGCGCTGTACAAACCGGCCTATCATGGCGGTCCAGTCTTCTGGCATCAAGACAACGCCTATTGGCAATGCACACCGGCCAACCTGGTTAGCGCCTGGCTGACATTGGATGATGTGGATGAGGACAATGGCGCGATGCAATTTTTGCCTGGTTCGCATCTACACCCGGTCAACCACGAAAAGGCCAACAGCACCAATGCGCTGCTCGACAGCCGCGGGGCTGTAGATGAAAGCCGGAAAGTGATCGTCGATCTGCCGGCGGGCGGCATTACCATCCACCACTGCCAGACATTGCACCATACAGCGCCCAACACCACCAGTCGCCAACGCCGCGCCCTGGCAATCCACTTTATGACGCCCGGCACGCGCTCACTGCGCACGCAAGACTACCTACCCGTTTCCTTTGGCCGCCCAATCTTGCGGATGAGGGTTTGATCGCACGGTAACGAGTAACCCCACCCTAGCCCTCACTGCCATTCAGTTAAGCGCGGAGTAGGCATTCTCTAATGCCGGGTCTCGTCAGGATGGAGCCGCATTAGAGAATGCTCAATCCGCAGTAGATGGACTTAACTGAATGGCAGTGACTCTAGCCCTGCTCTGATAAGGGAGGGAACCGTTGGCGACGAAACAGTTCCTCCCCCAGGTTGGGGGAGGTTAGGTGGGGGTGGCTTGGCAGTTACATTGCACGCAAAGAGGACTATAGCTTTTCTTTGCGTCCTTTGCGCCTTTGCGTGCGCGCTTGCAGTTTAATTGATCCATTTGACGAGAACAGGGGCAACGATGAAAGAGATCGGCGTTGGTGTGATTGGGCTGGGCATGGGGCGCAACATGCTGGCGATTAATCAAGATGCGACCTCGCGCATGGAAGTGCGCGCCATTTGTGATACGAACCCGGCCTTACTGCAACAAGTGCAGGCGCAGCACAACGTTGCGTTTACGACCACCGAGTACCAGGCCTTACTCGATCGGCCCGACATCGATGTAGTCGGCATCTATTCACCTGATCATCTGCACATGGCGCAGATCGAAGCTGCCGCGGCCGCCGGCAAACACATCATCTGCACCAAGCCGATGGTCGTTTCGTTGGCCGAAGCGCAAGCGACGGTACGCTTGGTGCGCCAGCACAAGATCAAATTTATGGTCGGGCAGACCAGTCGCTTTGTGCCCGAATTTGTGGCTGCCAAAAAGCTCTACGACGACGGCGATCTGGGACGCCCGCTTTGGGCGGAGGCACACTATGTGCACGATATGCGCGCCGTGCTTGATCGCACACCCTGGCGCCACGAACAGCCGCAAGACTTTCTCTACGGCGGCGCTTGCCATCCGATCGACCTGCTGCGCTGGTTCTTTGGCGATGTCGAGGAAGTCATTGTCTACGCGGCACAGAGTAATTTTGATCCACGTTATACCAGACACGACAATGTCCTGATCAACCTGCGCTTCCATTCGGGTGTAATTGCGCGTGTCCTCGCCGTCTTTGGCCTTGTGGAGCCGCCGCTGCCCATGCTTGGCCTGGGCATCTATGGCGATAAGGGATCGATTGTCAACGACCAGGTAGTGCTGGACAAATTGGCCGGTCAGCCTGTCTTAAAGATGAACTTTGGCCACGAAAAAGGCCACGGGCGC
>JBBRVA010001106.1:0-1987 GCA_038247295.1 Caldilineales bacterium
TCTGCAAAGTGAGCAGCCGATTTTGTCACTTTGGTCGCCAGAATTTTGGTTTGATGCCGATTATGTGGTCTTTTATGTCAATCAATGGCAGCGGAAGATCCCATCCCCAGAGGTGATTGATTACTTTGCCAACCAAACACCCGTCCATACGGTGCGCGCAAATGGACTGGAATTGGTACGCATTTATGCCGTAAACAAGTCTTCGCCGCCCGAGTTCACCAACCTCTCGACTGAAAGCGCGGTCGATTTTGACGATAAGATTCGTCTGGGCGCCTACACCTTGGGCCAGCGCACTTTGCTAACGGAAGACTATTTTGTAATCCGGCTCTATCTAAAAAGTTTGGCACCGCTGGATAAAGACTATGTTGCTGCGGTCTGTCTTAGCACACCAGATGGCTTCCGTTTATGGTGCAATGAGCGTGCGCCGGCGCATCAGCTGGCGAGCCGTTGGCCGTTGCACACGATCCTAACCGATGAGCGAGAAATTTTCATTCCTAGCTACGTGCCATCTGGCCAATATGATCTTACGTTGGCGTTTTATGATCCGGCGACGCCGCATATGTTGCTGCCCGTCGATTCGGACCAAGCATTGAGACCTGACGGCGCGTATGTCATTACGCCGATCCAGGTGCAATCTGCGCAAGCTTTTGCCACAGATGCCAGTTGGCGCGATGTAAGGCTGACAAAGCTCCAATATAAACCGGGCCTCAAGCCCGGCCAGACCCTTTTTGTAGAAATGATGGCCGAAGGCCAAGTGGAAGGTTCGCTCAAACTGTCGGCCCGTTTGGTCGATAGCACGGGCAAGACGATGGCGCAAATTGACCAAAATTTGACGGCCGCTATGCGTTTTGATCTGGACTTACCAACCGACGCCAGCCTGGGAACCTACACCCTTAGTGCCGTGGTTTATGATCCGGTTACCCTCAACCCAATCCCTGATCAAGAGGGCAATTTTTCAACGATCTTATCCTCGGTTGACGTGCAAGCGAAGTAACTATTCTGGCTCGAGCTGAGCTTGTCGAAGCCCAGTGTCACCGCCTTCGACAAGCTCAGGAAGCTGAATAATTACCAAACGAATTAGGCGCAAAAGAACAATAATTTTTCATGCAAAAAGAGCAATCGATTTTCGTACGCATCACTGTCGCCACAATCAGCGCGCTCGTCGTTGTGGCGGCGGCGTTCTTGATAATTTCCTTGGTGCGCACTGTGCTGGCTTCGACCATCCCCTTTGATACCGATGAAGCAAACCATGCCGTCGATGGCTGGGAAGTCTACCACGCCATCGCTGCACGCTCAGTGGGTGATTTCTATCGAGCGGTGACTGATCAGAGCTTCTATCCGCCCGTCCATGCCTTTTTTGTCGCCGCCGCCTATGCGTTGGCCGGTGCTAGCCTAGCCACGAGCCGGTTGCCCACGATAGTTATCTTCGCCTTCGCGCTGCTGTTGTTGGGCTGGCTTACCTTTCGGATCGCTCGCGATACAGATAACAAACAGTTCGACCATTGGCTACCCTTGGCCGGCGCGGCGTTTGCCGTGGCTTTCGCATTAACAAGCGAGATTTTTGTCACCTTGACGGTGCTGGTCATGCTCGAAATGACCGGTGCCTTGTTTGGCCTGCTCCTGCTCCTCAGTATCGGGCAAGCTGATCGAGGGGAAGCGCAAGCCATTCCTTGGCGTAGGGTAATCGTGGCCGCCGTAATTGCCATGCTCATCTTCTTAACCAAATATTCATTTGGGCTCTTTTACTTGCCGGGTCTGGTCGCAGGGTTGGTCACCGCCACCTGGCCGTGGCAGGCGGGAAATCGCGCTTGGCGCGCGGCGATACTGGCGATTATCGTCTACGCGGTTGGGTTGGGGCTTTGGCTGGCAGCGACCCATCGTGAAACAATGCTGCTATTTTTTACCGACCACCCCGATTATGCGCCCCTGCTGTCGGCGGAGAATCTGCTCTATTTGCCCCGCCTCTGGTTTGCACGCTATTCGCCCA
>JBBRVA010001107.1:0-1982 GCA_038247295.1 Caldilineales bacterium
CGCGCATTGCACACCCAGCCTTGTGAGTTGCAGCGCATACGTTATAAGATGAATTACAGATTACAAGTACTTACAAAACCCATCCATTATCAGTTAAATGAGCGCCGTGGTCAAATTCATTCCCAGTCACCGGATCGACAGACAGCTACTGTTGTTATTAATCGCCTTTGCGTTAGGGCTTTATTTGCGCACGCTGGCGCCCGGTCTCCTCAGTGGCGATCCAGGTGAATTTCAATTTGCCGCCTGGCGATTAGGGCTGGCGCACCCCACAGGTTATCCACTTTATCTATTGTTGGGTAGTGCCTGGCAACATCTGCTAGCGTTCGTCGGCGTCGATCCAGCCGCAGCCCTCAATGCGTTTAGCGCCGTCATTGGGGCGCTGGCCGTCGCCTTACTTTACATCATCATGCAGGATTGGCTACGCGGTGCGCCGGCGGTGCGGCGTGCGGCGGCCTTCTTTGGTGCGTTCTTCTTTGCCGCCAATCCCACTTTTTGGAGCCAAAATCTAATTGCCGAGGTTTATACGCTGCACGTCCTCTTTATTCTACTCATTTTCCGCAGTGTCCAGCGCATCATACTCACAGGCGACCGCGCAGATTCTCTACCATCCTCCTCGCCGCCCCTACTTCCTTACATCCTGCCCTTCCTTCTTCTCGGCCTCGCCCTCACCCACCACGGCATGACTCTACTGCTGATTCCGGGTTTATTGCTCGCACTGTGGTTGCGAGGGGAAGGACAGCAAGAACGCCTTTTTAGCTGGCGTCCGACGCTGATCATTGGCGCACTCCTGGCGACGATTCTGCCACTTGCGCTCTATCTCTACATTCCACTGCGCAGTGGTCCCGCCGCCTCACCCTGGTATCACCAACGGTTGGGCACGGAAACGCTCGTTCTATATCAAAACAACTGGCAATCCTTCGTCGATTTTATCACCGGGCGATCAATTTCGGTAGGTTTCCACAGTTGGCAAGCCGCGATTGCCAACTTGCCTGAGGCCTGGCTGCTCTGGCGTTTGCATTTTAATTGGCCGGGCTTGGTCCTCATGGCTTTAGGCATCTTTGTCCTCGTCCGCCAACACAACTGGCGTGTGTTGGCCTTGACGGGGATCTATGCACTCCTGCAACAGGCGTTTAATCTCTTTTACGCGATTGACGATATCCTCGTCTACTATATTCCGCTCTACTTGATCGGCGCAATCTGGACTGGCTTCGCCGCCAATGCGCTGGGCAACGGCGCGTGGGGAACTCAACCGGCCCCATCAACAAGCCCAAACACCCAGCCGGCAACGAAATCCTTCACCGGCGGTCTGTTGTTGGTGCTGCTGCTTTTCTTGTTGCCGCTGCGCCTCATCAGCACCTATTTCCCTACGCTGAACCAATCGCAGAGTACAACGGCGCGCCAAATGTGGGAGACGATTCTAGCCGCCCAACCGCCAGCCGATGCAATCCTGATCAGCAACGACCGCAACGAGATTGTGCCACTCTTCTATCTGCAAGCGGTAGAAAAGCGTGCCGCCAACATCACAGGTCTCTTCCCTTTGTTGGCGCCCGATGCACGCTTCACTGATATTGGCTCGACCGTAGAGACCGCTTTGACCAACGGCAATGGCCGCCCGGTCTATCTGATCAAACCAATGCCTGGCCTGGAAGTAAAATTTGCCATAACGCCAGCAACACAACCACTGGTACAAGTGACAGGAGCGGCCGTCGCCAGCGCACCGACCATCCCCATCGATCAAACCTTTGGTCTCTTACAACTGCTCGGCTATGATTGGCAACCGGTGGCGAACGGTGTGCGCATTGATTTACACTGGGCCGTACGCAAAAATCTGCCGGCGGATTACACCAGCACCGCGCAATTACTCGATGCTAACGACGAAAAGATCGCGCAAGATGATCATGCGCCAGGTGGTACGTATTATCCTACCTCGCGTTGGAAACCGGGTGCAATCCTGCTGGATAGCCATATTCTCACGCTACCCG
>JBBRVA010001108.1:0-1978 GCA_038247295.1 Caldilineales bacterium
GCCAGGAGTGGCCCTGGGTGACGGCCGTCTGCTTCTGGGCTTTTCGCTTTCCGTGGGATGCCAAAAGCTATCAAGATTATTTTACCTTTGTCGACACAGAGTTTGAACCAAAGCCAATTTACCAGGAAGTGCAGCGTTATACCCAGGGCGCCAATGACGATGCAGCGAGCCAAGATGTGAAATGACAAAACGCAAATGGCTGCTCGTCGCTCTAGCCTTGGTCTGTATTACATTGCTCTTAACCTTGGAGCGCGATCGAATTTTTCAGCCACAGGACCGAAGCTGGCAAACAATCCAAGAACGCGGTGTCTGGCGCGTGGGTCTTGATCCCAGCTTTCCGCCTTTTGAATCTCTGGACGCAAACGGCAATCCGATCGGCTATGATGTCGACCTGGCACAGGAAATTGCAGCCGCGTGGGGTGTACAAGCAGAGATTGTCACCATTGGCTTTGACAGTTTGTTGGATGCGTTGCAAGCCGGGCAAATTGACAGTGTTGTCAGTGCTTTGCCCTATGATCAACGGCTGACCAAAGATGTCGCCTATTCCATGCCCTATTTTGAAGCGGGCATCCGTTTGGTGGTGCGCACAGATTCAGCACTTAGCAGTGCCGAACAGCTTACCAACCAAACTGTCGCGGTAGAATGGGGCAGCATGGGTGATATGATCGGGCGCCGTCTGCAACGTGAACAGGCCGCTTTGCAACTGGCGCCCTATTCAACACCGCAGGAAGCCGTCGAAGCACTGATAAATGACCAGACCATCGATGCGTTGCTGGTTGATCAAGTGACCGTGCGCACTGCGCAAGGCAATGGCGCGCCGATCCAGGCCGTCGGACCAGCCTTGGAAAGCAACCCGTACGTAATCGCCATGCCACATGCTGCGGTTACATTACAAGAAAAAGTCGCAAGCACGTTACGCACACTGCAAGAAACAGGCGTAATGACAAAAATTGAAAGTCAATGGTTTGACCATTCAAAGTAGCTTCTAATAGCCATTTTCAAAAGCGTGGGTCAGGTTCGCATTGTGCCGAAAATATCGGTTCCAACATGAACTTACCACCGAAGCCGAACAGGATTGGAGAAGAAAACGTGTTTAACCAGGAAGAAATACGCATCGGGTTGTGTGCCGACACCCATTTTTGGCCAACAAACATGCTATATTGTGGTTCACACGGCAGCTTGCAACTTCAGCCCTGGTCCGAAAAATTGCAAACGGTGCTACTTGCCGAATTACAGCGCGCCCAACTAGATATTGTGGTGCATATGGGCGACACAACTTGTGGCGGCGGTGTCTATGATATGACGGATGATGAGTTCTATGCCGCCCTGGAACTGACACACAAACAGTATTGCCAATTGCCAGTTACACTTTATGCCTTGCCCGGTAATCATGACTGCCCCCCTGGTGGCGGATCCTGGTCACATTTTGAAAAGTTATGGGGTTTGCAGCCGGGGATGGGTGCGACAATCGACTTGCCCAGTGCACGCATGGTGCTATTAAACGCGCAAGGCCATACCAGCCAACAGATCGAGCGGGCCAAGCCAACCGATCCCGTCTATGGCTGGGTCAATCAGGCTGAATTGAATCGCTTTGAAGAGGCATTGGCAACCGCAGGTGATCGCCCTGTACTCGTCTTTACGCATCAATTGTTACGGCGCTGGAGTGGCACGCAACCCTGGCAAGATTTCTACGGAATTCGCAATGCGCCAGCCATCCTAGATATCATGGCTCGCTATGCGAATGTACGCGCGGTCTTTCAAGCGCACGCCCACCGCCTAGATGTGCAAGTCGCCAAAGTTGGCCCCCACCCATGCCACTTTATTGTCACGCCGGCATTAATCGAGTACCCGCTGGGCTGGTTGATGCTGGAATTATCTCAGCACAGCCTGAAAGTTTCATTACAGCGGCTGCCCTTGCCCGATCTAGCAAGTTTGGGCGGCTACAGTGGTGAAGGTCAGCTATGGCGCACAGGCCAAC
>JBBRVA010001109.1:0-1971 GCA_038247295.1 Caldilineales bacterium
TACACTTGGGCGTAAGTAAGACAGTGAATCAGTAGGACAGTAGAACAGTGTTTGTACTGTCTCACTGTCCTACTGATTCGCTACTGATTCACCGGAGAATAGTATGGTTATTTCCGCCCAAGTGTACTAGCACTTGCATCGGGCGTGGCTGGATGATGCTTCATTAGCGCTGGCACTACTGTTTGGACAGACGATACTACTTGGTCAGCCATGACCATCATCTGTTCGGATCTGAGCATGCTACGTTCTCCTCAAATAAACGAGCTGGAGTTCGGGAAAATTAGGCTTTCCCTAACCACATCTCGCAACATCAACTGTTTTCTATACGTCCAAACACTACGCAGCAACAAGCGAGTCGACTGTCCATTTAATTTTTGTACCCTGATTGAATAAACGCAGATTTTTTCGTATTTAATCCGCACGCGTCTAGGGTAATCCGCGCCCTCATACTAAAAATTAAATGGTCAGTTGACTCGCTTGTGCTGCTCCTTCATGTAGATAGAATCTAACAAACAATTGTTGAATCCAGCGCCGTCGCATCAATCGTAAGCAGAGAGCGCCATAGCCGATTGTTTATTGGGTGCAATAGGCTGCGGTTTCGTAGACGTTTTCAATTTTGATCGTCGAACCGGCGGTAATCACAAACTCACTAAGGCCGACTTCACTGTCTGGATTGCCCCAGTCATAGGTATACCCCAGGCGGGTCCAGGGGTAGTTTTTGGCTGGGTTATCGTAGTCATCGATACTAAGCTGCAGGTTGTACCAATCGCGATGGAATTCGTAATCCTGCTGCGAAGCAAAACGCTCGGGGCCTGGCAATTCCAACTCGGCCACAGTGTCATCAACCTCACCATCTGGGCTGGGGCGGAATAGATCGGCTGGGTTGACCCACATTTCGACGACGCGGGTCTTGCCATTGTTGGGTGGTAGCCCCAACAACTGCTCAAGGCGCAGCGTAAGTGGCGTCTCTGCGGTGGCGGCATAGGTCTGACAGAAGCTTTACAGTTGGGGGACTGCAGTCACCCATATTTCACGCGTTAGCGGGATCGCCTTGCCCACCTGTGTATCATAGCCATTCCACGAAGTCCACGTGCTCACCAACACGCGCTCTGTTTCTGGCGGCCAGGTTAACGCTGTGTTGTCTGCTATAATCGCGGTGAGACCGTCGAAGACTTCCTCTGGTTCGGCCACTTTGGCATCTTGTAAAGCAGCAGCATAAGCCTGCTGGGGATCAAGCGCAGCCGGGGCATCGGCGGTTGTGGACGCGGCCGCTGGCTCTGGCGTCGGCGCTTGGATCGGGAACACACAGGCCGCCAACGTGAAAAGCGTCAGCAAAAGTGCCACAGGTATTGCTGTGGCCTTGCCCCAATTGCGTACGGTTTGTCCTTGCATTGTATGCTTCATTTTATTCCTCCGTAAGAATGTAAACGAAGAATGTAGAAATAGTGCTTAAGCTTGCTTCCGATGGCTCTGTTCTGTTGCGCCAGTTCTCCTTTTTGCACCGCTGATTGATTTGATAATAGATTGATCAACGTAGCTTGAGCGGTTTCCAATGGGCCAGAGACATACTATCCTGCGCAATTTTTCCGGCATTACAACCAATAGCAAACAGCCTCAGCGCTAGCCTTTTTACCGTATCGTGTTTACCATTCCACAAGATTAGTGATAAACTAAGCGAGAATGGTATACCACGCGCAGTTGCCTTTTAATTGAGTGTGGTGCCTGCAAATTACACAATAAACTGTTGACAAATGCAAAAATTAAGGATTGCTTATGATCAATGCAAACGGAAACCTCAACGGCACGCAGCGCCCTTTCCCAGCCTTGACGCCAGCACAACGCTACCACCTGGATGTCTATGGCTACGTCGTGATCGAAAACACCTTAACGGCAGATGAAACCGGCCGCCTGCGCGAAGCATTACAAAAACTTAAACGTGACTTTCTTGCCACCGATGACCCGGGCAACGCA
>JBBRVA010001110.1:0-1960 GCA_038247295.1 Caldilineales bacterium
AAGGTGCTGCGGCCACGCCGCGGGTGGGCGAAAAATCTTTAGGCAAAAAGTTTACAAAGACAAACGACCAGCCGAACCGTTCGGCCTCGGTCACATAGCCGCTGCTTTCGACAAAGGTGGCAAAGCGCGCATTAGAAACCGTCACCGAATCGATCCAGAATGGATTGACCTGCACCTTGCGGATCGGCCCCTCGCCGTCGGCTGGATAGCCCAGGCGGTCGTCCGTGCCCATCAGAAATTCGCCACCCGGCAAGAGCACCATCCCCGTCGTCGAACCTGCAGTGGTGGGCGAAGTTTGGCGGACATCTGTCATGGGCGGGTTTGTGCCGCGTGATGCAGCACAGCATGAGTTTGTCATTGTTCGCAGTAATTTTCCAGTCTTCACAAATTGACATAACTTGCTTGCCTGAACGGTTTTAATGCCACAGCATAGTTTTAGCCATAAGTATAGCTTACATTTTTACAGGATCAAAGCACTCCTTCACGTCCAAATGCCGCAAATTGCACATGATAACCAATTGGTTTGGTAAATCCAATTGCGTGTGCTATACTCCCTCAAAGTATCCACTGTATTCGCTTCTTAGCTCAAAAGCCAACGCCCATAATCAGATGGCTGGCAGCCGTCCTCGTCGCAAGCTGCTGATTTGGTCAACATTTGTGACTTTATCTTTTATTTCTCGTCTTTAAACCACAAACCAGTTCCACTTGTTTGAAAGGAGTAAGTCTTGTGTTAAACAAGCAAAATCGAATTCACCCGGCGGTGCTCGACGCTGCCAGCGACTTGCGTAAGGGCAAGGTCAATCGGCGCGAATTCTTGCGCCTGGCCACCCTACTCGGTACGTCGGCTACCATGGCTTATGCCATGGCCGGTTGTGCCCCACCAACTGGCGCGCCGGCCGGTGATAGTGCCGCTGCCCCCGCGGCTGCCCCCGCTGCAGGCGGCATCAAGCGCGGTGGCACGTGGACCAGCGCCATGCTCTTACAGTTGATCGACCACCCAGCCCGTCTTTCCTGGCTTCAGGGTGGTAATGTCGTGCGCCAAATCAGTGAATATTTAACCGAGACCGGCCCAGATAACATTACGCGCCCCTATCTTCTGGACAAGTGGGAAGCCAGCGATGATGTCAAAACCTGGACGCTCTATCTGCGCCAGGATGTTACCTTTAATAACGGTGACAAAATGACCGCCGATGATGTGATGTTTACCTTTGGCCAATGGCTGGACCCAGATGTTGGTTCGAGCATGTTGGGCTTCCTGGGCTATATTGGTGGCATGGACAACATCGAAAAGGTAGATGATTACACCATCCGCCTGAACTTGAATGAGCCGAGCATCAGCCTGCCGGAAGATTTGAATCAATACCCAGCGATCGTGCTGCATCGCAGCTTTGGTGGCGATTACATTCAAGAACCGCTTGGCACCGGCGCCTTTACGCTCAAGGAATACAAGGACGGCGAACGCGCCGTTTTCGAAGCGCGCAAAGATTATTGGCGCAAAGCAGCCGACGGCGGCTCATTACCCTATCTGGATACGCTCACCTATGTGTCGCTAGAGCACGATGCCGCTGTTGCCGCGGTGCTGGCCGGCCAAATCGACAGCATGTACAATCCGACCGCTGCTGACTGGGAATCGCTCAAAGATGTTGCCGAATTGGTCATTTTCCCGGCCAGCACCGCCCAGAGCTTGGTTGGCCGTATGCGCATCGACCTGGAACCATGGGACGACGTGCGTGTCCGTCAGGCGCTCAAACTCTGTCAGGATCGCCAGAAGATTATGGATCTGGCCTATAAGGGGCAGGGCGATTTGGCGATTGATGCCCACGTCGCGCCAATTCATCCCGATTATGCACCGATGGACATCCCAGCCTATGATCCCGAAGCTGCCAAGGCTTTGTTGGAAGAGTATGCCGCGGAAAAGGGGATTGAACTGCCGCTGAAGGTCACGCTGGCAACCAAGAAC
>JBBRVA010001111.1:0-1946 GCA_038247295.1 Caldilineales bacterium
AATAGCACTTTCATGGCTTTCTTCCTTACACGTTGGTGCAAAGATATTCTTCAACTAGGAACCACGGGCTGCCATTGACCGCACACTCATTGCGCCAGTGGACTTGGTCAGGACCAACCAGCGTCCAGGTCAGCCGTAACTGGACCGCCTCCGCTTGCCAGGTGACCAGCTTTTGCAGCGAACGATAGGCCACGCGCGAAGAGACATAGCTGCCACTCAGCGCCGCGATGCGTTGCGCGGTATCCGTTGGCGGCTCGATTGTTTCAGCCGCCGGCGCCGGATAAAAGTGATCGACAAAGCTGACCAACGGTTGGTACAAATCGGCGACCGGGGTGTTGTACGAGATAAAGAAGCCAATGTTCTGGGCTGGGATCAGCGCCAACATGGTGTTGAAATGGGCGCTGCCGCCTGTGTGCCAGGCAATCGTCTGGCCATTCTGCGTCGAGACCATGAAGCCATAGCCCATGCTGTTGACGCGCGGATCGTGGGCGAACTGTTTCTGCTGCATAGCCGCGCAGGTTGCTGGTTGTAAGAGCTGGATATCGCCGTATCGCCCCTGGTTGAGATGTGCGATCATAAACTTGGCCATGTCGGTGGCCGTCGTGTGGATTGGTGCGGCGGGCGCACCCGCGATCCATTCAAAATCGACAGATGTGTACTGACCATTGCGGTAATGATAGCCCTTGGCGAGGTCGGCCATCAACGCCGGCGGCAAGGGTTGGCGCGCCGAGCTATGCGTCATCGCCAACGGGGTGAGAATGTGATCGGTGAGGTACTGTTCAAAGGGTTCGCCAGCGACGCGTTCAACAATATAGCCGGCCAGGATCGTGGCATAGTTGGAATAAGCAAAGGTTGTGCCTGGGGCATAGACGCGGGCAGGCAACGCGCGCGGCAGAAAATCGCGCAGCGGCAATATATCCCCCTGGCCGGGAACCATGAGCGCCGCCAGTTGCTCCTCGAAACCGGCTGTGTGGGTGAGCAAATGTTCGAGCGTAATCGGTGTAGGAAAAGTAGCTGGAATTTTGAAATCAAGATATTGATTGATGTCGGCATGCAGATCAAGCTTGCCTTGTTCCACCAGTTGCATCAAGGCTGTCCAGGTAAAAAGTTTGCCAGCCGACCCTGGGTAAAAGAGCGTCTTATCGGCCACAACTGGAATTTTTTGTTCTAGATCTGCATAGCCGTAACCCTTGGCAAAGAGCAGTTCACCATCCTGGACCACCGCCACGGTTGCGCCGACAATGTGCTCGTCGGCAAGCTGTTGGGCCAGGGTAGCATCAAAAAAGTCCGCCATTGCTTGCGCCGTTATTGGTTCTGTGGCTGCGGCTGTGTTGGCCAGCGCAGGCCGGCTGCTGGCTGCGCCGATTAGCAGGATAACCAAGAGCCAAGTCTGGACAAAACAAAGCGAACGTTTACAAAGGGGCAAGATCAGTTTCCTTGTCTGCGGCATCGTGACCTCCATCTTGAATGGGCATGCTGACAATTCTTTCCGTCAGCATGCCAGTGACATCCATTTGATTGTAACGATTTGTGGTGGAAATTACACCGGACAAGTGGAGAGCGGGAGGGTGGTAATCTGGGGGGTTTTTTAACTGGTCATTTGGCTAGGAGTAGGTCACCGCCGCTGGCGTGACAAACAATGGCAGCCCTGAGCTCGACTTTGCACATTAAAAGTTAATAACACAGAGCAGAAAGCAGCAGTTCGACCTGAGCAGAGGTGATTAAACGGAGATCAGGCGAAACCGGGGTTGTCTGAAAAAGGCAATGGAGCCAAAGGCGCCTGCGGACCAGTGCCAGCAGGTCATGGCAGCTGACATGGGCTTTGGGATACCAAGCGGTGTGTGGGACCGGGACAAGCCCATCTGGGTAAAGGGCGTGGGCCATCAAGACGACGAGACTAAAGAGACCCAAAAGCGCAGGCGTTGTGCGTTGGATGGCTTTATCGC
>JBBRVA010001112.1:0-1943 GCA_038247295.1 Caldilineales bacterium
GATCCGAACATCAAGCCTGCTGCCACGACCACCACTGGCAATGCAGACGCTGGCGTCCAGCCGGCGCCGACCGCACCGCCTGATCCGACAACAGCGCCTGATCCGACGACACCGCCTGATCCCAATGCCAAGCCCAACCTTTTGGTGCGGTGGGCGGGTTATGATCAGGGGATTTTCGCCGAGGGCAAGAGCATTCTAAAATCGGTGCGCACGATCGTTATCACCCCTGGTGGACAGTTTGTTGCGGGTGGTGTGGGCGCCGGTAAAGTGGAGGATCGCTGGTTTACGGCGCAGGTGGGCGAGGTATCCACACCGGATAACAAAAAGAGCAAGATTGGCGAGATCGATCTTGACAATGTCTATCCCAACTTGCGGCCGGGCAGTTGGCTGGTCTTGCGCCAACCAACGACAGTGATGACAGCGCAGGGCACGCCACAGATGAAATATGCGCGTTACCAAGTAATGGATGTGTTGCGGGTCAGAAGTTTGGATTTTGTCACCGGCGGCGAATTTACCCGCGCCATTGTGCGCGATGACGATCAACTGACCACCTTCTCGCGCACGCGCGCCGAAGTGTTGATCCAAAGTGAGGCGGTGGATTTGTTTGATAACCGGCCCGTACAGGGTGCGACGATCTATCTCAACGGTTACATTCCACACCTGGCGACCGGTCATCGGCTGATTGTCAACGGCAAACAGAAGCGGGCTTTGATGCTGGCCACAATGACCGACGCGTTACGCTCGGACAATGGGCTGGAGTCACGAACATTGGTGAAAGGCGATATTCTGGAAGTAGTGCCGGCGCCCAAACCAGCGGGGGCAAGCGCTGGGCCAACAGAGCCCAAGTGCGACCCCACCGTGACCGCTTGTCCCTGGCGCTTACGCACGCGCGACGGGTTTATCGGCACTGTCTTGGCGACAAAAGCACAAATTCGCTGGGTATTACCGGCCGAAACCGACCCCGAGATCAGCGAAGTCGCAACCGTGCGCGGCATGCGTACCATCAATCTAGCCGATGAGGCCGCGTTACAGGCTGGGCTGGATTATGCCTATCATCGCGTGGCGATTACACGGGTGGATCTGCAAAGTGAGTTGGCCCATGTCTATGATCGGGCCACAGTCACAGTCTTCGGCAACATTGTGGCAGCTACGCATGGCCAAACCGTAACAGGCGAAGTTTTGGGCAGTGGCAGTGGCATGCAAGCCAATGAGCGCTTTATGCTGCAAGAGGGCCCGCTTACCTATATCAGCGTCGCCAACGCGCGCGGCATCGACAGTGAAATTAAGGTTGAAGTAAACGGAATCGAGTGGCAGAAAGAGCCTTATCTGTACGGCTTGCAGCGTGATCGACGGGCCTATATTGTGCGCCAGGATGCCACGGATAACACCTTTATCATCTTTGGCGATGGCAAACAGGGCGCCCGCCTGCCCACCGGGACAGAACAGGTGAACGCGACCTACCGCATTGGTATTGGCCCGATCGGGAATGTACCCGCCTATACGGTCGACCAGCCGCAGACATTCCCTTCTGCTGTGCGCCGATCAACCAATCCATTGCCGGCAACGGGTGGAGTCGGGCCAGACTCAATCGAAGATGTCCGGCAGCGTGCGCCGCTCAGTGTCCGTATCCTGGATCGGATCGTTGCACTCTCTGACTATGAGGATTTTGTTCGGCTTTATGCCGGCGTCGGGCGCGTCCAGCTCACGCGCTTTGGCCGCGGGCAAAATCTGCTGCTGCACTTTACCATTGCCGACAGCGACGGCAACGTGATCCCACCGAAAGCGGATCTGGTTTCGAATTTGCTCAAGAGCATTGATAAAAATCGAGCAGTCGCGACGCCGCAATTGCGCATTGATTCTTACGAACCGATCTATTTTGAAATTGCGGCCAGGCTTATGATTTATCCTGATCACAAAGGCCGCGTGAAGCAGATTGAGCAGAC
>JBBRVA010001113.1:0-1934 GCA_038247295.1 Caldilineales bacterium
GCGACGCCAGCGAGGTGCGGCGCTTTTGCCCCAACCCGCTGAACCTGGATTACTTGTGGCGGGTGCTGGGCGGCAGTATAGGGCCGATTCAACACTGGCTGGCGGAACGACAGGCAAAGGCGGTGCAGGATCACTTTAACCAGGTGAGCAACAGTGCCCAGGCGCTGGTCAAAGCCGCGTTGCCACTGTGGACCAGCGCGCCACCGGGTGCGGTGCATGGCGATCTAAAGTTGGAAAATTGCATCGACAGTTTTGGTGCGGTCATTCTACTGGATTGGGAGATGTTTGGGCTGGGCGACCCGGCGTTGGAAGTCGCCACTTTCTTCCAGTTGAGCCAAGATGTGTTGGATGCTGATGCACAGGCCACATGGCTAGAGCACTATCTGGACGGCGTTGATCAGCCCGGTCTGGCGCAACGAATTGCCGTTTATCAACGCCTCTTGCCCTTTCAAGCGGTCTGTTACTTATTAGACGGGTTGCGCCAACAGACAGACGCAGAGGCAAGTACGCTCCAGGCGAATCTGCCGTTTCTAAAAGCTACATTGGTAGCCACGCTGGATCAGGCAGCGATGGCATTACAGGTTGAGGTGGATGATATGAGCGAACATGTAGAAACACTGCTTGGACGCGCAAGTTAAGTAAGTGATGTTACACAGCTTCTCCTGGGAACGCCGGCATCCTGCCGGCCTGCCGCCAGGGATGGCAGCGTTCCCAGTGCGTAACATGAGTTAAGTAACTTGCCTTTCGTTACAATATCTGGTGATTAGCACGGGTCTAATCACCCAATCACCAATGGGTTGAGATATTTTCATCAAGGAGATGAACCAATGGCTACAGCAATCCAACAGGCGATTCATCAACTGTTCGCCCACCAAAATTTGTCCACCGAGCAGGCCGATGCCGCTATGACGGAGATCATGCAGGGCGAGGCTACGCCAGCGCAAGTGGGCGCTTTTTTGGCCGCCCTGCGCATGAAGGGCGAAACTATCGATGAGATCACTGGTTGTGCCAGCGCCATGAAACGCAGCGCCGTCCAGGTGCGGCCCAACATTGGTGACGCGATGCTAGTAGACGTGGTCGGCACCGGGGGCGACAGCAGCGGCACCTTTAATATTAGTACCACCGCTGCCTTCGTCGTGGCGGGGCATGGCGTCAAGGTCGCCAAACATGGTAACCGATCGGTGAGCAAAAGCGGCGCCGCCGATGTACTAGAGGCGATTGGTGTCCACTTGCAATTGAGTGCTGAACAATCGGTCGAGTGCATCGAAGAAATTGGGCTCACCTTTCTTTTTGCGCCTGCTTACCACCCCGCTATGAAATATGCGATCGGCCCGCGCCGCGAGATGGCGGCACGCACAATTTTCAACATATTGGGGCCGCTCACGAATCCAGCCAACGCCACTAATTTGCTGGTCGGTGTCTACGACCCCAATCTGACCGAAACCATGGCCCAAGTATTAGGCAACATGAACTGCCGCGCCGCCTTTGTCGTCCACGGCGCCGATGGCCTGGACGAGTTGAGCTTGACGGGCGTCAACCGAGTCAGCCATTTGCATGGCGGTACCGTGCGTACCTTTGAGCTTGACCCGGTTGACTTGGGCCTGCCACGCGCTACGCTTGCCGATCTACAAGGCGGCACGGCGCAGGAAAACACAGTGATTATGCGCGGCATTTTAAGCGGTGAAATTCAGGGCGCCAAGCGCAACGCTGTCTTGCTCAACGCCGCCGCCGCGCTGAGCACTGAATGTAATGATTTAGCCGCCGGTCTGGAAGAAGCGCGCGCCAGCATCGACAGCGGTGCCGCGTTGCGCGTGCTAGAGGCATTCATTGCTAAAACGCAGAGTTATGCACAAAAATAAACCGAAGGAAATAAATATGACAACGACTTTTAAAGTTATTGTTGAAAAACACCCTGACGGATACGTTGCCTACCC
>JBBRVA010001114.1:0-1929 GCA_038247295.1 Caldilineales bacterium
CGCACGCTCACTGGTAAAGACGCGCGCCGGACCGATCTTGCGATAGACGCCGTCGGCATCAACCACACTCTTGTCGATCGATGTACTCTTGACCACCGATCCTTCCGGGGCCAGGTTGCCGGTCGGAAAGGTAACCGTGCTCGTCAAACCGCAGTCATGCGCGGCCTGCGGGTTCATGATCACCAAGTCAGGATCGACGCCATCCATCGCCTGCAAGCGCGCCCGCACTTGATGGCGGCGTTCGCTCTGTTCCCACTCATCCAATAGTTCGCCCCACGGTCGCCCATGCACCGTCATCGCCTCCAGACGTAGCAAGCCCAAATCACGCAGGTGGAGCATCACCTCTGGCACACCGCCGGCCAAGAAGGCTTGCACGGTGACATAGCCGGTGGGGCCATTGGGTAGAACATCCACTAAGCGCGGCACAACTTTGTTGATCCGCTGCCAGTCATTAACGGTGGGGCGGGGCAGACCGGCGGCATGGGCAATGGCAGGAATATGCAACAGCAAATTTGTGCTGCCGCCAAAGGCGGCGTGGACCACCATTGCATTGTGCAGCGAGGCTGCGGTGAGGATGTCTTTGGTCTTCAAGCCCGTCGCTTCCAAATGCAGCAGCGCAGTGGCCGACCGCTGCGCCATCTCCAGCCAGATCGGCTGACCAGAGGGCGCCAAGGCGGAATGGACCAGCGTCATGCCCAGCGCTTCGGCCACAACCTGGCTGGTGGCCGCCGTACCCAAAAATTGGCAACCGCCACCGGGGGAGGCACAGGCCTTACAGCCGAGTTCTGCCGCTTCTTCCAGGCTGATCAGCCCCTGCGCATAGCGCACGCCCACGGTCTGCACTTTACCCGCATCTTCACCTTCGGTCGCCGGTAGGGTGACGCCGCCGGGCACTAGAATTGTGGCATGGTCATGTTGGGCGGCCAGCGCCAGCAACATGGCGGGCAGGCCTTTGTCACAAGTCGCCACCCCCATAATACCTTTGCGCGTGGGCAGCGAACGGATCAGGCGGCGCATGACAATCGCGGCGTCGTTGCGGTAGGCCAGGCTGTCGAACATGCCCGTTGTACCTTGCGTGCGCCCATCACACGGGTCGGTGACAAACGCAGCAAAAGGGATCGCGCCCTGCGCGGCCAGTTCCTTGGCGGCGGCTTGCATCAAGAGACCTACTTCCCAGTGGCCGGTGTGGTAGCCGAGGGCGATGGGGGTGCCATCTGCCGCGCGAATGCCGCCCTGCGTGCTCAGGATCAGGAATTCCTTATGGCGCAGCCGCTTGGGATCCCAGCCCATGCCCGCGTTCTGGCTCAGCCCAAAAATATCGCCACTGGGGGCGTTGAGCAGAAACTCTGGATCGAGCGGCAGCGAGCCGGCCGGACCAGCGGCGTTGGTCTGGATCTCATAGATGGACGAATCTGGCGAATCAATGGGTACGCTATGCGTAGAGGCGGTGGTCATAGGATGTCATCTCCGGATTAGATCAATGCAACAATGATAACCGCAAAGGGTGCCAAGGCCGCAGCGAGAGGCAAATTTTCTTGGCGAGTTTTGCGCGCTTTGCGGTTAATTTTCTTGCTGTTTATAGGCGAAAGCGATTTGGAAAATCGCTGTACAAGCATGATACAACAGCGCTGCGAATTCACCAATCCGATTTGAAGGGTTGGGAATCGCTGTTACGCCGTGTAATAAAGGAGGTGGTATACTTTACGTTTGAGCGTAAAAGTTAAACATAGGATTTACGCAAAAATTACTATTCGACAAGCTCAGCCAGCGGTCGTTCTAAAAAATAAAAGCTTGAAAATCTGTAGAGGACAGGAGAAAGATCATGCGGTTTGAGAACCCGTTTAAGCGAGTAGAACAACTAAAACGCGTCAAAAATGTGCCGAAAGAATCACAAGGCGAACGGGTGCCGCCCGGCCAGTTTCTCACCGA
>JBBRVA010001115.1:0-1859 GCA_038247295.1 Caldilineales bacterium
TTGCCGCCTTGCAAGCAGCTGGCGGTATGATCCCGCTTGCCTTTCATGGCGGCACAGCCCTCCGTTTTCTATTCGCATTAGGGCGATACTCAGAAGACCTCGACTTTGCGCTGGAACGTTCTTCTGTAGAATATGATTTCCGTAAATTTTTGCGTTCAATTCAAACTGAACTGAGTGCCGAAGGGTATCGCGTCGAAATTAAAGTCAACGATAGCAAGATCGTGCACAGTGCCTTTGTCCGTTTTGCTGGGCTGCTTTACGAGTTGGGATTATCGCCACACCAAGAAGAAGTGCTGGCTATTAAACTGGAAGTGGATACAAACCCACCCCCTGGTGCGGTCACGACAACCACCCTTGTACGCCGTTATCTGACCTTGCAACTCCAACACCACGATAAAGCATCTTTGCTGGCGGGTAAACTCCATGCCATTCTCCAACGTCCGTATGCCAAAGGTCGTGACCTCTACGATTTGCTTTGGTATCTGAGTGACCCGAGCTGGCCTTCGCCCAACCTATTGATGCTCAATCATGCGTTGAACCAAACTGGTTGGAACGACACTCCCTTAACGTCTGAAACATGGCGCTCCGCAGTGCATACTCGTTTGCAATCCCTGCGTTGGAATCAGATTCAAGCCGATGTAAGTCCATTTTTAGAGCGTGCCGCCGATCTACAATTGCTTACATTGGAAAATTTAGAGCGTTTCCTCTGAAATACCTTGCTCGTTATAACTTGCCCACCGCCATCCAACAATCCTTTGGCTGGCAATCCATTCTATCGATTCGTGAAATCGGGTTGGCGACGCCGGATGTGCGTAACTTCTGTCAACAACTCCACATCCGTTTACCTCTGGCGCGAATGAGAAGCGGCCTTACAACTTGATGGTGTCTTGGCATCAAGCTGATTTTCTTGCTGCGCACATTGTAGTTGATGGGGTAAAATCAACCACCCAATTCACCTTTAGGCGCATGACATTGAGCCCTGTTACGTGCTATCCTATGGACAGTGAAGATTGGATTCACATCCAAAACAGTACCGACATAAAAATGAACCTATGTTTATGTTTAGCTCAACAAAAGGATCGACAATGAGTACGATGATAAATTCTACACCCCAAAAAACACGGCTGCCCGGGCCGGTCATTCCGGCCTGGACACAATCGATTACCAACCTGTTGCCCTGGCGCGTCGATTTAGATTCGCTGGGCTATATGCTCAAGAGCGCTCGCCAATATGGCAATTTTTACGCCATTTGGATCGGCGACAAGCCGTTCTATGTGATCAGCGATCCCAACCTGGTGCATGAAGTTCTGGTCGAACGGGCCAAAGAATTTCACAAAGCCGCCTTGGTCAAAGATGCGGTCGGGCGCTTTGCCGGCAACGGCCTCTTCGCCAGCGAAGGTGATTTTTGGCGTCGTCAGCGCAAATTGGCGCAGCCCGCCTTTCACCACGGGCGCATCGAAGCCTATGGTGTCACGATGGTGGCGCAGACGCTGGAAATGTTGGCCGGTTGGCAAGCGGGCGAAAGACGGGATATCGCCCACGAAATGACTAATTTGACCCTGGGCATTGTCAACAAAACCTTGTTTAATGTGGACGTGCGCGCCCAGGCTGACCACATTGGTGAATTGATGACCATCATTCTCAGCGCCACCAATGACCGCATCAACAGCTACGACCCGATCTGGGCGCGCCTTTTGCAGACCAAACAACGCCGCGAAGCCGCTGCGATCGAGGAACTCTTCGCCATCATCGAGGGCATCATTGCCGAACATCGGCGCGACGGTGAAGATCGGGGCGATCTGCTCTCGATGTTGCTGGCCGCGCGTGATGAAGATGGCAACCCGATGAGTGAGCAGCAA
>JBBRVA010001116.1:0-1836 GCA_038247295.1 Caldilineales bacterium
AGCCACTGGCGTTGCTGCCCGCCAACGAGCCATCCAACTCGACGCGCGCTTGCGGGGGCATGGTCGCACAACTGCCGCCCCCCAGCGCATTGATCTCAACTACATCGGTAATCGCGGGTAGCGCCGAGGCGGGCTTGATCGTCTGGACGCCGCTGCCCAGGCTAAAGAGGATTAGATCGACGCCGCTGCGTGCATTAGCATCGAGAATCGCCTGGCGCAGTGAACCGACACCGCTGTCATTGGTATTGGTGACGGTGAAGGTCGCGGCCTGGGCCACACCGGTCGGCCACAAGCAATAACAAAAAATGAGAACGAAGAGCGCACGCAGGCTACGAGGAAGCGCGCGCGGCCTGCTGAGTGGATAAACTTGGTCTACTGTTGACATCTGAGTCCTTTCTTTCACGATTGCTCGTCTACTGATGAACACCTATTGATGATCGCCGACTGAACTTGCCTGTTGAATCTGTTCGAGCATCTGCGCCTCCAGGTATAAAAGTGCAGATTCCACGTCACTAAAGAGCCGTGTTTCCTCGCCGTTAATCGGTTTGAGCACAATGCGCCAGTTACCGGTGAGACTGTCGCAAGTCAAACGGATTACGAAGCTTAGATTGATTGCATGGGCAACCGTGGCAAGCGGCTTTGTGTGTGACATGGCTAGAGCATAACAGCGCAACGTAGCGAAAACGTAGCGACGTGGCTACGTTTTGAGTGTGGCATCAAAGTGGGTAACGACTCCATCCCGGCTCGCGCACCGGCATCCCTGCCGGTGCGCCCAAGTTGTACTGCAACCTATTTCAAAACCACCGATATGATATAATGCTAGCCGTAGGTCACACCTCTGGTGTGATAAGTTGGTGATTGGGCATCTAGGAATGGATTCAAATTCTATATTGGGTAGTTACGCTGGGTAAGGGTCATGAGTGTACTACAAATCAAATTGTTAGGCGGCTTCTCGGTCCACTTGGCTGATCAACCCCTCACCAAATTCCGTTCGGACAAAGCGCGCGCCTTGCTGGCCTATCTGGCCGCCCAACCGGATCGTGACCACGCCCGCACGACATTGGCGACCTTACTTTGGGGTGATTTACCCGACAGTTCAGCCAAGACGAATCTGCGGATTGAGCTATCGAATCTGAACAAACTGCTGGCCGACCATCCGGCGCTAGTTATCGAACGCAACAGCGTGCGTTTTCAGCGCACATTAGCAACCGTTGATGTAGTTACCTTCCAAGACGCGCTGACCACATTTGGGGGCCTGCCTGCCGAAGCACAACCGACGCAGCTGGCCAATCTCGTTACTGCGCTTGATCTCTATCAGGGCGAGTTTCTGGTTGGCTTTCACCTTAGCGATGCGATTGAGTTTGGCGAATGGCAATTGCTCAGCCAGGAACAATGGCATGAACAGGCGATGCAGGCCCTTAACACCTTGCAACAATGTTACGCAGAGCAAGGCAGTTGGGCCGAACTCGCCACCGCCGCTCGTCGTCAACTCGCCCTGGTCCCCTGGCAAGAAAGTGCGCATCGCAACCTGATGCAGGCGCTGGCCGCACAGGGTCAACGAGGCGCGGCGTTGGACCAGTATGCCCGGTGTTGCGCCGTGCTCCAGGCCGAGTTGGGAATCGAACCGGCGGCGATCACGCAGGAGATTGCGGCGCGTTTACGCGCTGATCCGCGGCCCGGAAGCGCAGCAAAACATAAGGTGGTGCGCCACAATCTGGCCCAGCCGCTGAAATCGCTGATTGGACGGCGCGCGGAAATAGAGCAGCTATATGAGATGCTGCTCAACGAACGCCTGGTCACGTTGTTGGGGCTGGGTGGGGTTGGTAAATCGCGGCT
>JBBRVA010001117.1:0-1791 GCA_038247295.1 Caldilineales bacterium
CCTCCTTTTTATTTAGCTTGTGGTCCCGTTTTCACCCTCAACTCAATTTTTATTCCCATCCCACATCTTCTCTATACAACGCCCTTGGTTCTTTGATAGAAGAGCAGCTTTGACACCCCAAATTAACGCCACATACACCCTCCGCCAAAAACGATTTGCCATAAACTGTAGGATTGATGTACAATCCGACAGAGAGACACTTTTCTTCTAATCCTTTCTGCAAGGGCAGCAAACGGCGGGTTATCCGTAGCTTCGCCAACGATTTCCCGTACACAATCATTTGGGTGTGATTCAAATGAGTTGAACGAGGAGGGAGCATTCTCTAATGCGACCAGAGCAGCGTTAGAGAACGCTGCCTCCTCAACCCAAATGAATCACACCCCAATCATTGCAACACGTCGCATCAGAACCAAAGCAACCTTATGCAGCGATTAATCGTGACTGCACCACGCCAAGCCGAATTTGAACCGATTGCGCTGCCAAGCTGCGCGCCGGACGAATTGCTTGTGCGCGCTCGCGTCACCGCCATCAGCACCGGCACGGAGATTCGGGTCTTCCGCCTGGTGCCCGTGGACGACGCCGGCCAATTTATGCATGCCAATGTCCCCTTTGCCGTACCCACCGAAAATGGTTACTCGATGGTGGCGGATGTGCTCGCAACAGGCGCGGCGGTCACCAATTTTGCCGTCGGCGACCGCGTCTTTGTACCGGTCACGCATCGCCATGTCGCCGCGATCGCGGCCAGCCTGGCCTTCAAACTGCCAGAGAATCTGCCCGACGAACAGGCCGTCTTTCTCAGCATTGTCGAAGTGGCGCAATTGGCGCTGCGCCGCGGCAACCCAACCCCAGGTGAGACGGTGGCCATTATCGGGCTGGGCGTGGTCGGTCTGTCGGCGTTGGCCTATTGCAAAGCGTTTGGCTTTCGCACCGTCGCCATCGATAGCGTGACGACCCGGCTGGAGATTGCGCGCCAGATGGGCGCCGATCTGGCTATAAGCCCAACCGATCAGGATTTCCACCAACAGGTGAGCGACGCCAGCGGCGGCTATGGCGTCGATTTGGTGATTGAGGCGGCGTCGGTCTGGCCGGCGGTCCAGTTGGGGATGGAGATCGCGTGCAAAGGCGGCAAGATCGTTGTGGTCGCCCGCCACACCGACAAGCCAGCCTTTAGCCCGATTGGCGACCCTTACCTGCAAAAAGACCTCACGCTGCTGGTAACCTATGGTCATCCGCCCGCCGGCCAGCGCTGGGAGCGCCAACGCTCATTCGGCTTGACGATGGAAATGCTGGTCAAGGGTCGGCTTAACATCGCGCCGATGATTACCCACCGCCGACCCTGGCACGAGTTGCCCACCATTTATCAACGCTTGGAGCAGGGCGAACGCGACATTGTCGGCGTCGTGCTGGATTGGACAGAGGCAACGGCATGAGCGCTACGCTGCTGCATTTCCGAGATTTTTCAGTTTCGGCGCTGGCGCGCGGCCAGAAAGCGTGTGCTTGGCTGGCAATTGCCAGTCGCGCCGATGGCAGCCAGTGGCAGTTGCCCCTCCTCTACGTCACCGGGGAGCAACCGGGCCCCACATTGGTGGTCACGGCGGCGGTACACGGTGACGAATATGAAGGCGTCGAGACGATCCCACTCGTTTTTGCACAGGTAGAACCGGCAACATTGCGCGGTACACTGGTGATGCTGCCCGTTTGTAACATGCCAGCGTACGAAACGGCGCAGCGCAGCAGCCCGATCGACGGTTTGAATCTGGCGCGCGTCTTTCCTGGTGACGAACATGGCTC
>JBBRVA010001118.1:0-1783 GCA_038247295.1 Caldilineales bacterium
CAAAGCGCTTACGTTTGATCAGCAGAATGTCAACGCCTATATTCAAGCTGGCATCCTAGCCCAACGCCAGGGCGATGCAAAGATGGCGCTGACCTGGTTTGATAAGGCCACCGAGTTGCGCTTGGGCGATCCCTCGATCAGCATCACACTGATTGATCTGTTGCGGCGTACGGGCAATTACGAAACGGCCGTTACCTACCTGAATGAGCGACTGGCCAAACAGCCGGCTGATCTGGATCTGCTGCTGCGACTGGCGGCCCTGCAACGGCTGCGGGGTCGCTACTCGGAAGCACTCACGGCTTTGTTGGCCGCCGAGCGCAGCCACAGCGCCGACGGCCGGCCCGAAAGTCGCATTGTCGCCGAACTGGGTGAACTTTATCTGGCGCAAGGCAAACCGCGCGCCGCCCTGGGCATCTATCGCGCGGCGATCAATGGCCAGCCCAGCGAGGCCACTTATTATCAAAAGGCGGCTGAACTCTGGCAGATTCAGGCCAATTTGAAAGAGGCCACGGCCACGTTAAAAACGGGCATCGCCCGCGCCGCCGCACCATCGGTGCTCTACGCCGCGCTAGCGCGCTTGGAATTACAGCAGGGCAATTGGGAGGACGCCGAGAGTATCCTGCAGCAAGCAATGCCCATCGTCGGTGAAACGACGGACCTGGTTGCCGCAATGGGTGAAGTGCTGGCGGAAAAAAGTGAAGATGAGGCCGAAGCGTGGTATCATACGGTGTTGGAACGCCAGCCACGGGTGGCGGCTATCCATGTCGCACTGGCTAATTTCTATCTGCGCACGGGCAAAACGGAGTCGGCGTTAGCATCGATCCGCCAGGCGTTAGAACTAGAACCAGCCAATGCCGGCACCTATGTGATGTTGGGCAACGCCCTGGAATTGGCGCAACAGAGTGAAGATGCGGTGGCCGCCTATCGCCAAGCCATCGCGCTGGAACCGACGCTGGTGGATGGCTATACAGCCTTGGCTGCGCTCTATCAAACCCAGGAGAAATGGGAAGAAGCGCAAGCTGTATTCACTCAAGCGCTCGAGATCGCACCGGCCGACGGCGTGTTGCGCATCGACTATGGCGCTTTCTTGCTCAAGCGCAATCAGGAAGAAGAAGCGTTAGCCGTATTAGCGTCTGCGGATCAACTGGCGCCGACCTCGGCCATGCTCGTGGCCCGCGCCGCCGTCTACCAGTCGATTGATCGGCCAGACGACGCCCGGCGCGATCTGGAGCTTGCTTTCCAAGAGCAAGCCGGCTCCCTGGATGTGCTGCTGGCCTTGGGCGAACTTTATCGGACGACCGGGGAAAGCGCTAAGGCGCAGCAAATGCACGAGCGGGCTGTGCAGTTGAATGTGGCGTTGAAAAAAGAGGAATAACTGACACACGACAAACGCCGGTCGTCATCGTGCGTGACGAGCTCTGGACCTGAACTTTTTACGGATGAGAGTAAGTAGTTGTCAAAGAATACCGTCCGCTTTGTCACCCTGTAAGGGTCTATTTCGGCCTGGAACCAACCGTCTTATAGGGCTTCGACGTGAGCTGGTTGCCTTTAGGCGCGAACGGTGACAAGTGCTACTTATTACTTTGACAAACCCTGAGCAATGGTAACGAGGGATCTTGTCCCCTACTTCCGTTTTCCTACGCCCGTTTCCCGATTTGGTGGTGAACTTGCAACGATTTTTTGTTTTTCTACTACTTTTACTGCTGCTAGCCTGCGCCCCAGCGGTGCTGGCCCAGTCGCAACCAGAAACCGTGGCTTTATCCAGTTTATGGATTGATATGGG
>JBBRVA010001119.1:0-1773 GCA_038247295.1 Caldilineales bacterium
ATACAGTTATACAGTACCTGGGGCTGTCTGCATAACTGACTTACTGTCTCACTGTCCTACTGCCCTATCGCTGTTGTCCCCAGCCGTCCCAATGCGTCACATTGCGCGCCGGGATGCGCTCGGCGGGCAGGAAATCTTCACCGGTAAAATAGGCGACCGGCAAGAGCGCACTTTGGGTGATGTGATCAGGAATGCCTAATAGCTGCGCCGCCTCTTTTTCGTACGGCAGATGCAACGTCGTCCAGGCCGAACCGATGCCGCGTGCCCGCAGCGCCAGCATCAATGACCAAGCCGCCGGCAAGATCGAACCATAAAATGATGCTTGCGCAAAGGCTGGCTCTGTCTCGACGCGTCCCTCGTAACACGGAATGATATGCACGGGTACTTCGTGGAGGTGTTGCGCCAGATAGATGGCCGAACTGGTCACCCGGCGCTGGGTTGTGGCGCTCGGTTCGTTTGCGCGCGGGGCGGTCGGGGCCTGTTCGCGGCCACGTAGATAAACGTTGAAGGCTTTCTGGTAGAGATCGGCAATCCCTTTGCGCTTTGCTGGATCCGTTACGACCATAAAATGCCACCCCTGCCGGTTGGACCCCGTTGGCGCCTGGGTAGCAATTTCGATACATTGCTCGATCACTTCCGGCTCGACCGGGCGCGTCAGATCCAGCCGTTTGCGGACCGATCGGGTAGTCATGAGTAGATGGTCGACAATGGTTAAATTTTCCGCGGTGGACAGGTTCATGCCGTAATTTCTCCTTTGGCGGCTGCCAGTTATTGGGCGTGTGCGTTATGCAGGTTTACCGACGATGAGTAGCCCACATCTGTAGGCCTTAGACGCTTGGGGTTTTAGCTCAGGAGACCAAAATCGACCTCACACCCCAAACCCCAAGCGTCTATCATCGGTGTTCTATAGTCTACTGACTATAACACACAGCACGCCACGAGTTGCGCACTTTAGCCGGCGGCCGGCATGTCCAGGGTGCGATAGCGTTGGCGCCAACGCCACTTGTCACTCCCGGAAATCAGGGGTTGGAAAACTTCGGGCAGTGCGGCAATAAATTCTCGGCTGGGTTCCTGGCCATTCCAAGCCTGGAACATGGGTGGCGTATAGCCGCCGATGATGATGACCCGTTCGCGATCGCTGCGTAGTTGGCCGGTGGCATGGATCAACGCCTCGCCAAAGAGCAATGTCGAGCCGGCTGGGGCAATCACCTGGTGGATCAGTGACGGATCTTCGTAGGCACAAGCAATGATCTGAGCCTCGGGCGCTTTGACCTTGTGGCTGCCGGCGATCACCACCGTGCCGCCGTCATCGGGCCCCAGATCGGTGAGATTGGTCAAGGTTTTGACGAAATGACAATGGTAGAGGCCATTTTCGGTATAGGTGCCAACATCCGGACGCGTGCCAGTGTGGAAGCCATAGCGGCGCGGTGCGTTCGCATCAAAATCTGGCGCACGCGAATTGATAATGGCCTCGGACTCTTCCAGGCGCACCGAACCACCGACCAATTCTTCCGCCATCGCTACGAGGCGCGGATGGGTCAAGTAGTCTAGAATAGCCGGATCACTTTCCAGCACATGCGCAAAATGGATATGATGCGGCTTATAGACGGACATGCGACAGTTGCGCACTGTTGCGTTGCCCGGGTCATCGGTGGCAAGAAAGTCACGTTTAAGTTTTTGTAATGCTTCGCGCAGGCGGCCGGTTTCATCTGCCGTTAAGGTGTTTTCGATCACGACGTAGCCATAGACATCCAGGTGGTAGCGTTGTGCTGG
>JBBRVA010001120.1:0-1747 GCA_038247295.1 Caldilineales bacterium
ATCTAGCGACCCGACACTTTGGGCTGGGCCATTGAAATGGCCTGCTGACAAGTCCAGGAAGTGCCTGAGGGCACTAAAAACGAGTCGCTGCGGCTTCGACGTGAGCCGGTTGCCTTCTAGGCGCGAACGGCGACTTCCTGGTTTCAGCCGCGGGTTTCAATCCGCCCGCGCCAAAGTGTCGGGTCGCTAGATTACTAATTACTAATCAGTGGCATGTGTCAAGTACTGATTACTGACCCCTCAATGGGATTCGGGTAAGGGATTGTAGGTGCGGTTTCTTACCGCACGATCGGGGCCGACCACGAGATCGTGCGGTAAGAAACCGCACCTACAGGCAACGATTTTGGTCTTACCTTAATCACATTGACTAACGACTGATTACTGAACACTGTAAACAAAACGGGTATACGAGGAGGCAACTCATGCAACTGACCAACGAAGAGCTCGACCAATTTCATACACTGGGCTATGTGGTGAAGCCGGCCGTCTTTACACAAAGCGATATGCAACCGATCAAAGCGGCGATCAACGAAACGGTGGATGCCAAGGCGCGCCAGCTCTATGCCGCGGGGCAACTGGCCGATCTGTGTGCCAATGAGCCCTTTGAGACACGGCTGGCGGCGATCCAGGCAGTGGACGCGGCGGCGGCCCAAGCCATTGTCCAGCACCTGTCGGGCAAGGGTGGCGGCGGTTACAGCGGCCCAGCGATGTTGGCGATGTTGCGCCATGCATCCCTGCTGGGTTGTATTACTTCCCTGATTGGGCCAGACATTGTCGGCTCTTCGGTCTATCGCATTCGCCCCAAGATGCCGCTGTGGACGCGCGGCGAGGTGCCTTGGCATCAGGATTCGGGTTATTTTTTGCCGCATTGCGATACCCATCTAATCGTCACTTGCTGGGTGCCGCTGATCGATGTTGATCTGGAAAATGGCTGTCTGTGGGTCTTGCCAAAGTCGCACCAGACCGGCATCTTGACCCACCATCGGGACGGACATGGCGGCTATCTGGAAATTGTGGACCAAGACCTGCCCCCGATCGAGCCGTTGCCGCTGCCCATGACGGCCGGTAGCGTGCTCTTTATGACCAACTTAACGCCGCACGCCTCCTTTGAAAATCGGACGAACCAAGTGCGCTGGAGTTTGGATCTGCGCTACCAGGGCATGGGCGCGCCCAACAACATCGACGAAGCCCCGACCGATGTAACGCCCGAACGCGACCCCGTCACGATGGCCTGTTATCCGCCCGAGGCCGACTTTGTGATTCGTGATACGCAGCACCCAGAACGCGAGATTCGCGCGCCGGAAGACTTCCACCACTTGCGCGAACGCTTTAATACGGCGAAGGTTTATTCACCAGGCCGCCCTTGGAAGTCGCTGCAAGCGGAATAAGGCCATGTAAAAGTCCATATCCAAAGGAGAGACCGATGAACACCGATTGTCTGCAATATGCCCTGACCGAGCCAGAGCGCCAGCAATTTGAGCAAAATGGTTTTTTAATCGTGGAAGATGTGTTGCCCGAGGCAATGATCCAGACGCTAACCGTCGCAGCCGACCGCCTAGACGCGGCGGAGCGGGCAATGAACGGGCGCAACGCGTATGTCTCGCAAAATATCTTTGATTTTGTGGGCAAAGATGACGCCTTTGTCGAGCTGCTCGACTGGCCGAAGATGCTGCCCAA
This sequence comes from Caldilineales bacterium, assembly GCA_038247295.1. Taxonomy (GTDB): domain Bacteria; phylum Chloroflexota; class Anaerolineae; order Caldilineales; family Caldilineaceae; genus JAPLGZ01. Next base: position 1,678 of record JBBRVA010001120.1, read on the forward strand.
GGTGTGGGGCATTCTGGGTTGGAATATCCAACTCTACCATTCGCATCTGATTGTCACCCCGCCCTTGCCG
>JBBRVA010001121.1:0-1684 GCA_038247295.1 Caldilineales bacterium
GGCATTGCTCGTGCCATCGTTGTCCGAAAAGTGGGTGTGGAAAATGCGGTCGCCCACTTCATAGACTACCATCTCGGAGATCTCGCCCATTGGGAAGAGGTGGCTGGGGTCAAAGTTCATGCCCAGCGCTGGCGAGTTGACCTGATCGAGCAGGCGCAGCATTGATGCGCTGTTGCGCATCAAGCGATACGGGTGTGGTTCCAGGGCGTAGCGTAGACCAGCATCTTCACAAATCGCGCAGCACTGGCGCATTACATCAACATAATCAGTCCAATTCTGCTGCCAATTTAGCCCGCGGCCAAAGCCCAAGCTCCACTCCTGCGCCAAATGTTTTTCCATAATGCGCGGCACTGCTAATTCGAAAGGGTTGGCGGCGACGCTGTTGACCATCTTCGTGCCTAGCTCAACCCCCACTTCGACCATGCGTTTGAAATGTTCGATTGCCTGGGCGCGCACCGTCGCATCCGGGCTGGCCATGCCGTGTGGCGTCGAGACAAATTCAGAAAGTTCAAGGCCCAAATCGGCCAGGAGGGCGCGCAACTGCTTGATCTGTACTGAGGTGTAATAGGTGTCCAAGGCGGCGCGATTCCAAGCGATCAACTCGACGGCTTTAAAACCCAACCCGGCAATCCGCGCTAATGCGGCATCGTACGGGGGATCCCATTGGTACGTCCAGACAGTGGTGCCGAATTTCATCGTAGGCTCCTTTGTAGAAAGCGGGCAACAAATTTACTGGGCAAAAACATCCGGCCGACGAATTGCCCATAAACTCAGGTAGGGGGCAACGACTAGTTTGTAATGTTCCCACGAACCAGGTTCAGGATTCGGCTCGCGGCTTGTCTCTTCGGCAAATTGCAGCAGCACAAAACCGCGCTCGATCAGGCCATTCAGGATACGCCCCAGGCTGTGACGAAACTCACGTGGTCCTTTGATCTGACGAACGTTGCCCTCTGCATCGGCAATCGTCCAATCTGGATTTTCAAAGACCTGATCGAGGATGATCTCCGTGCCATCGACATAGGGCTGGCCGAGTGGATAGCCGATGCCGTTCCACTTGGCATCGTCAACGCCCTGGGTAAAGGGGTTGTGAAATGAGAGATGGTAGAGGCCGCCTTTGCGCAAGACGCGTGCCACGCCATCAAAGACGGGCCGCGTATCCGGCACAAAGTTGATCGAGTGGGCGTGCCAGACGATATCGAAGCTAGCGTCGGCAAAGCGCGCCAGATCACGCATGTCGCCCTGCTGAGTGGTGATCGCCACGCCGTAATGCTGCGCCGCCGCTTGATCACGTTGCAACTGCGTTTCGGAGATATCCAGCACGCTGACATGCGCCCCCAACACGGCAAAAGCAGCGGACTGCTGCCCACCACCGCCGGCCAGACACAGCACATCTTTACCGGCTACATCACCGATCACTTTTTGGATAATGCCGGCCGCGTCTACCACTTGGCGTGCGGCACTCGCATCCAAATTCAGAAAGGGGCGCGAGTATTCCACACCCGCCTGCGCCAGTTCTTCCCAGCGTTCCTTGTTATACGTAGCTAATTCGTCCATTGTCATCGTTGCCTCAGGAGACAGGGAAACAGGGATACACGGCACTGACTGCCCTTGTAAACGAGCGATACATTAAGATAATGTAAGTTTCGTACAATCATGAAGGTGACGAAAAACCCTTGTTGAAACC
>JBBRVA010001122.1:0-1601 GCA_038247295.1 Caldilineales bacterium
CAGCATTGAACTTTACCGCCGTGCGCTGAATGCCCGCAAAACCGAAGATCATTACATGCTCTTTTTGGGGCGTGCTTTCTTAGAACGCGCCAAAGAAGTGACCGATGGTGCGTATCAACTAGGCAGCGATCCGACAATTGATGATGTACTGGGGCTGGAGTCGGAAGCCGTGCAGCAGATGGGACGCAACGAATTGCTGCGCGCGGCTGAAGTCGTTTTGTTGGAAGCGCAGGATGTTAACCCACTGAACACCGATCATACCGCCAACTTGGCCCGCCTCTACCGCACTTGGTCTGACCTTACCGATGATCCCGCCTTGCGCCAGACGATGCTCGACAAGAGCCTGGCCCAGTACAATATGGCAGTGACACTCAGCCCCAATGCCGCTCATCTCTGGAATGAAAAGGGCAACGCGCATCTTGCCCGCAACGAGCGCGACGAGGCGGAGGCCGCCTATCTGCATAGCTTTGCACTAGATGATTTTTACGAGCAGACATACTTACTGTTGGCCGACTTCTATGATCGCGATACGCGGCCGGGAATGCAGCAGAAAGGGATCGAATTTCTACGCCAGGCATTGATCACTGTGCCTAACAATGCCCAGTTGCACAGTTATCTTGGCGTTGCCCTGGCCCAAACCAATGATTTAACCGGTGCGGTCGAAGCCAACGTCAAAGTGCTGGAATTGCAGCCCGGAAATGTAGGGGCGATTCGTAATTTGGCGCTGTTGGAGCGTGATCGTGGCAACGCCGAAGCCGCCCTGCAATGGGTGGATCAGGCAATCCAGATGCTGGGCGCTGATCGGGCCGATGATCTCAAGCAGTTTCGCCAGCTAGCGGCAGAAATCTACCAGGGATTAGGTCAAACGGACCAGGTGATTGCGCAGTATGAGGCGATTCGTCAGTTGGATCCAGCTGATCTCGCCGCTTTGCAGAATTTGAGCAATCTCTATCTGGGCCAAAATAATTTTGCTAAAGTGGCAGCGGTTAATCAAGCTTTGATCGGCATAGACCCACAAAACTACCAATATCCTTTGGTGGCAGCGCAAGCCTTCCAAAGTTTGGGTCAGCCCGCCAACGCGCGCCAGTTTGGCGAACAAGCTTTAGCGCTGGCCCCCGCCGATCAGAAACCAGCTATTGAACAATTTCTTGCTGCGCTGCAAGGGGGGTAGGCGACCATAGGTACGCCATACGTTCTGGATTACGCAAAAAGGTGACGACGTGAACCCATATTATTTTTATTCGTTTTATACCGTTGAACATCAAGCAATGGCGCCTTACTTGCTGATGGCCGCCAGTGCTTTGATTCTGGCGATTGGTAGCACACCATTAATGCGCCTGGTGGCATTGCGCTTTGGCGTGTTGGATACACCCAATAGCCGCAAAATTCATGCCCGGCCAGTGCCGCTGTTGGGTGGGGCGGCGATCTATCTTGCCTTTTTGCTGGCACTGATCTTTCTGGGTGACCGGCGCTATATTCACGAAGTAGTCGGTATTTTTGTTGGCGCCACCTTGATGAGCTTGCTTGGTGTGGTAGATGACAAATGGGGACTGGGTAGCTATGTCAAGCTTTTTGGCCAATTTCTGGCGGCCAGCATTCTC
>JBBRVA010001123.1:0-1599 GCA_038247295.1 Caldilineales bacterium
ATCAAACGTCCAATCAGATAGGTAATCGCGGCGGCCGCCAAACCGAAGAGCACCTGGCGACCACCAGAGGAGAGAACACTGCGTCCTGTAAAGAGGGTAATGCCGGCGCCAATCGCAAAAAGGCCGATTGTGCTAAAGATTAGGCTCGTGATTACAGCCGTCATTTCACTGAGGAACATGAAAGGAAAGACCGGGATGATGGCCCCAACAGCAAACAAGAGAAAAGATGTGATAGCTGCTTCCCAGGCCGAACCGCCCAGCGCTTTTGGGTCGATACCCAGTTCTTCGCGGGCCAGCGTTTGCAATGCGTTCGCATCATCTTCCATGATGCGCGCGGCCATGGTGCGGGCCTGCGTTTCGTCTAGCCCGCGCGCCTGGTAGATCAGCGCTAACTCTTCGGCTTCTTCGGCGGGTGCGTTGGCAATTTCAACTCGTTCGATCTCGATCTGGCGTTGATATAATTCACGCGAACTCTGCACCGAGAGCCATTCGCCCAGCGCCATTGAACAAGCCCCGGCCAACAGACCGGCCAGGCCGGTGATCAAGATCGCGCTGCCAGATAACGCAGCGCCAGCCACCCCCATCACCAGGCTCAGATTAGAGACGAGGCCATCATTGGCCCCCAATACTGCGGCGCGCAACGCATTGCCGCCGGCGGCGCGGTGACGCCCTTCAATTTGCGCCAGCGCGCCACCCTCTAGTCCTTGTGACGCGCCTTGTGTAATCGTGCGCAGCAGGCGGGCATGCGAGCGTTCATCGCCAGCCAGGGTGGGCAAGTCCGTTTGCTGATCATACTTGTGAGCGTCGACCTGCTCGAGCGTCGTTACGCTGGGCAGCACAGCACCCACACCAAAGCGCTGTGCCAACCAGATAAGTGTGCGCGTGCGCCAAGAAGGTCGGTAGACCGGCGTCGTGACACCCGCCGCGATGAGGCGCTCGATCCAGGCATTGGCATGGCGCTGTTCGACAGCTGCCAGCCGACGGTAAACCTCGGCAAGCTGAGGGTTCTTTTCTACCCTTGCCAATGTTTGATAGAGCGCCACACCGTCGAGTTCATCCTGCAGGTGGGTTAAAGCTTGGGTAATTTCGTTGCTGGGCATTGGTCTAACTTTCTGGCGAATGAATTTGCAGCAACCCATACTAAACTCACCGGCGTGAATTGTTCGCGCATCAGCCGAAAGTGTACAAACGCATTATTTTTCAAGGCAAAAACACTGGTTTGCCCACTTTTCACCGATGAGCCGGATTGTTTTAGCGCGGCCAGACGGCCTTGCCTGGCCAGACTAGTTCCATATCGCGGAATAGCTGGTAGAGCATGGGTCCATACGAAAAGATAATCAGCGCAATTGTGCCATACATCCACGGCGCCCAATTGTCTAACCAGGCCGGCGCCGGGGTTGGATCAAGCGGTTCGGCTACGGGCATTTCGATCGGCGTGGTCAGCTTACGGCTCAGCAGAACAGTGCCAAAGATAACGGCGAAGAAAAGTGTGGCGCTGATGCAAAGCAATCCGACGCCAACCACGGTTTCCATCAAGAAAGGTGTCCAGGCCGGTGAGGCGTAAGGCACTGCGCCCAGCATGGTGCGACGGGGCGCGCC
>JBBRVA010001124.1:0-1574 GCA_038247295.1 Caldilineales bacterium
AAGCCTGGGCCAGCGCCGCCAGGGGACGGGTGACTTGGCGCACCAAGAGCCCCGCCAGGATCAATGCCACTGCGCCGGCGATCAAACCGGCAACCAAGACGGCGCGCGTCACCCCATTGAGCAGCGTGGCACCCTCGTCGTCGCGCCGATACATCATCCCGCCGGCCACCAACAATTCGCCAAGCGCCGCGCCATTCAAGGTGATGGGCCAGCTTTGCGTTGTAGAGTCGGTCAGGCGCGAAGTGCCAGCCGGACCTTCAGAGTCGGCAACCACGACCCCGTTTTCATCCACTACCTGTACACGGTTGTTATACATGCCCATCATATTGCCCATCATGCCGCTCATCGTACCGTCCGATGCAGCATTCACCAGCAAAACCAGGCTCTCATCCACATGGTCCCAACCGCTGTGCAGCGCGTAATGCTCCGCCAACACGGTTTGTAAGCGGGTAGGACGAATCATATGATTATCGACCATGAAATGTGCAAACTGGGTCGCTGCGCCTTGCCGAGCCAAGACGACCGTTACTAATACGCCAACCCCAATCACCAACGCAAAAGCGCTGATCAGTTTAAACCATAAACGGTCCAACGGATTGCGAGTTCGTTGCGGCGCGGGCAAAGGGTGGCCCCAATTTTCAGACGGCTCAATATGTTTTGGCAGGGTTGGATCGGGAGAGGACATGTGATTATACTACCGGTGAAGAGAAAGTTGATCAGGATGCTGCGAACGGCGGGTGCATGAAGCGATACCCTACCCCATGCACGGTCTCGATAAAGCGGTTGTGCCGGCCCGCCTCACCAAGCTTCTGGCGCAGATTTTTGATGTGGGCGTCGATCGTGCGGTCGTAGGCAAAAGTATCGCCATCATTGGCCACGGCGCTGTCCAGCAATTCGTCACGCGTAAAAGGCCGGCCGGGATGCCGCATCAGGTAAGCCAGCAGATCGAATTCGGTGCTGGTAATTTCTACGGCTTCGCCCGCCAGTGTCACCGTGCGATAGACAAGATCCAGTTGCAACGGCCCAGCCTGTAACACTTGCGCTGACTCTGGGCGCTCGGCGTGCAGATCTAAACGGCGCAACGCGGCCTGCACCCGCGCCACCAATTCGCGCGGACTAAAGGGCTTGGTCACATAATCATCGGCACCCAGTTCCAAGCCAGCAATTCGTTCCGCCTCTTCCACCCGCGCCGTCAGCATGATAATGTAAAGGCCGGCCAGGGTTGGATCAGTGCTGCGCCGCAACCGGCGGGTGATTTCCCAGCCATCCAAATTGGGCAACATCAAGTCCAGCACCAGCAGATCGGGTTTTTCTTGTTGCGCCAGCGCCAACCCTGCCAAGCCATCGGCGGCCGCCAGCACATGATAGCCGGCCTGTCGCAGATAACCCTCGACGATTTTGCGAATTTGGGAATCGTCTTCTACGACGAGAATGGTTTTGTTCATCGAAAGTGGTAAGAAGTAAGTGGTAAGCGGTAAATAGTAAGTGGCCAATGCACACCGTTACTTACCACTTACTACTTACCTGGCTGTACAAACTTTATTTATGCGCTCTATTAGTCATGCATCCGGTGA
>JBBRVA010001125.1:0-1560 GCA_038247295.1 Caldilineales bacterium
CAACCCGCTAACAATGCCCGCACCGACGCGTACGTAGAGGAGGTTATCGACATCGCGACCGGCGCCGTACCAACGTTCGCCCCACGTGGCGGCATTGCCACGTGAGAAGACCGCAATCGGATAAGCGAAGCGCTGGCGCAATGCCTGGGCCAGCGCCACATTTTTCCAGGGCAGAATCACCGAGAAGGTCACGATGCCGGCGGCGGAATCGACAATGCCGGGTACGCAGACACCCAGCGCCAAGATGCGGGCCGGATCAACATCGGCTGTTACCGCGGCGACACATTCTTCCAAGATTTGGAGCAATGCCGCGACCGAAAGGTCACTCGTCCCAATTGGGCGCGCGAGCCGTTTCACTGGCTCGGCATGCAAGTTGGTCAGGACCACGCGACATTCTTCGGTAGTTAATTCGGCGCCCAGCGCAAAGTTGGCATCGGGTACCAGCGACAGCGAGATGCGCGGACGGCCAATCGCACTATTTTGGTTACCGGTCTCCTGCACCAGCCCAGTCTCAATCAGTTCGGCGACAATCGCCGAGACGGTTGCTTTGCTGAGCCCAGTCAAGCGCACCAGATCGCTGCGCGACAGATCGGCGCGTTGGCGAATGTGATCCAGCACCAACCGGCGATTATGGCGATTGGGTTGTTTGGTGTGGTCCGCATTGGCAAGCGAAAAGGTCATAGTTAACCCAGGAAACAAGATGAGTTCGTTCGGCTGATAAACTAAATCTAATAAGGATAGTCTATCATAGCACTTTTAACTCGTCAACTAGCAATTTTGCCAAACCGGGCTGCCATAGTTGATGTGCAATTCATACGAAAGCTTGCGTCCCTCTGGCACACATGAAAAGCGGCTGCTCTGTTTGCGACTTTGAACTTTCGATGCTATATTTTAGCGCTAGGTGAAATCATCAAGCTAGATTTTCTTCGTGCTTTTATACCCATTATTGCGTATATTATTTCATTTTATAAACTAAACCTCAATACTGGTTTTGCCAGGTTAGGATTATCTTCGTTATGCACAACTCTTTATTACCTCATACCTCACCGCAAGAAGCGCCAGCGGCTATTACTTCAGAAAGCGAATTGGAAGCCTTGCTGGCCGAACCTTCGCCGCACGCCTTAGCGGCCCTCCAGACCCTCGACAGCGATCTGCTGATTTTGGGCGTGGGCGGCAAGATGGGACCCACGTTGGCGCGCATGGCCGCGCAGGCCTTGTCCGCTATTCAATCGCCCTTTCGTGTGATCGCCGTGGCGCGCTTTAGCCAGCCTGCCCTGCGGGCAAAACTAGAGGCGTGGGGGGTCAAAACCATCGCCTGCGATCTGCTCGATCGCACCGCCTTGGCCGCGCTACCTGATAGCCGCAACGTGATCTTTATGGCCGGCCAGAAATTTGGAACCACCGGCGCACCGTCGCAGACGTGGGCAATGAACACCTATATGCCGGCGTTGGTCGCTGAACGTTTTATCGCGGCGCGCATCGTTGTCTTTTCTACGGGCAATGTCTATCCGCTCACGCCGGTGGTGCAGGGCGGCTCTGTCGAGCGCGACGCACCGGAAC
>JBBRVA010001126.1:0-1559 GCA_038247295.1 Caldilineales bacterium
AACGCTACGCCAAACCCTACGCACGCTGAAGACACCCGCCAAATTGAACGATTTGCCCTCGGTTGCTACCGCGCTGGTGCGCAAAAAGAAGGATGAGAACCCAGGGCTGTCGCTACCCCAAGCTGTGTATGCTGTGTTCAGTGCAGGGTTGGCCTTGCTGGAGCAGGAACACAAAGACCACGCCGATCTGCTGCGCGGGCGCTTTTGGGAAGGCTTGCGCGTGGTCGACATGGTACGCGCCGATCGCCCTTACGCGATGGAAGAACGCACCTTTTATCTGCAACAGCAAGTAGCCATCCACCATTTCGCCACGCTATTGGTGGCGCAGGAGCATGCCTGCCAACCAGTGCGGTCCACGCCGCGGCTGCTGGCCCGCCTGCCTGTCCCCACCTACGACCGCCTTTTTGGTGTAGATGCTACGGTGGATAATGTGTTACGCTGCCTCCATGACCCCGGACATCATGCCATCGTCAGCCTCAAGGGTATCGGCGGCATTGGCAAAACGGCGCTGGCAGACTACGTCGTGCGGCGCTTTCTGGCGGAAGATGAGACTCTGCAAGATCTCGTCTGGATTAGCGCCAAACAGGAGTACTTGACCACGTCCGGCATTCAGGGAATGGGCGATCGCGCGGTGACCCAGATTCGACTGGAACACATCTTTGACGAATTGGGGCAAAAGCTGGGTATGTATGAGGTACTTCACCTGGCCCTGGACCAAAAGGTGGAGAAGTTAGCTGGACTGTTGCGCACTGCGCCCCACTTGGTTGTGATTGACAACCTGGAAACCGTAGCCGATTTTCAACGTCTGGCCCCCTGGCTGGTACGTCTAGCCGGGCCGACTAAGTTTCTGCTTACGAGCCGCGAGACCGTGCCATCGTTGATGCGGGTCACGCCCGTGGCTTTAAACGAACTGGATCGCATGGCCAGTTTAGACCTAATCAACTATATCGCAGAGCAAAAAGGCGTCTTTGATTGCGATGCCGAGCGCGTCTACGATTTAGTGGGCGGTAATCCACTGGCAATGATTCTCTTGGTTAGCCAGATGCAAGTATTACCACCCACAGAAGTGTGGCACAGCGTACAAGTGGGTACCACAGAGGAGATGTATCGTTACATCTACTGGAAGTCGTGGCGGGTATTAAGCTTGCCAGCGCAGGAACTATTGTTCGCTATCCAGCGGGCGGGCGATATGGCAGATTGGGATTGGTTAACGATGATAAATGAGATGCCGGCCAAAACTTTGCAAAGTGCGCTCGGCCAATTGATCGATCTCTCGTTGGTGCAACTTCAACAGAGCAGCCAAGGCCAGCGCGCCTTTGCCATTCACCGCTTAACCTCTACTTTTTTGCGCACGGAGGTACTGGGGTGGAAATAGATTGGGCACAACGCCAATTCGATGGTTATGTGAGTGATGGTCAGCGGACTTTTCGGAATTTGGTAAAAGGAGATGCAAGTCCATTTGTCGTCGAGCGCGCGTTGGATTTACTCCGCACCTATCTCCACATACCCGTCTATGTTCATCCGCCGCAAAAAGCCGATGAAACAATCGTTCGTCTGAC
>JBBRVA010001127.1:0-1549 GCA_038247295.1 Caldilineales bacterium
AGGATACTGGAGAAAGGAAAGAAAAATCTATGCAAGACAAACTAAAACCAGGTGATATTGTAGAGGGAACTTTTGGAAAAATGGAGTTTGTAGAAAACTTCTTGCCAAGACCAGAGAATTTGGTACTGAAGAAAGAAAAGCCCCCGATCACTAAAAAGGTTACCGTAGTACTCGATGAGTTTACTGTAAGAGTTTTTAAGGAAAAAGCGGAAGAATTAGGCGGCTCATACCAATCAATGATTAGAAAATTATTGTTCGAGTATGCGCGTGCAATCAAAAACGACGACCAGAACTTGGGTACCTAGCAGAGCAAAACAAGTAACTCCCCTTGAAATTGTGAGCTACTAGCGCCACAATAGCGGAGCTATGCCAGATGAAAAACTAATCACCCTGAAAGACGTTGCGACGAAATTGGATCGGGGTGAAATGATAGTAAGATATTACCGAGACAATTACAGCAAGTTCCTGCCAGCAGTGCAGATCGAGGAAATGCAACATCCCCAATCTACAGAAATTACATTATGCAAACCCAATGCTCACAACTCAGTTCATCTCTCTTTGTCCACCACGGCAATTGCAACGTTGGCATTTTGCGCGCGGGCGCCCGCGCGTTGTTGATCGACTGTGGCAACGGCGATGTTCAGGTGACCCTACAAACGCTTGGCATCACCCAGATTGATACGATTCTTTTCACCCATCACCATCGCGACAGCACATCTGGCGTTACCATGCTGGCCCAATCTAAAACGCGCATTGGCGCGCCCGCCGCCGAGCGGCCCTGGTTCGAAGCGGTGGAAACCTTCTGGGATGACCCGCAGATGCGCTGGCATCTCTACAATGTGCATCCGCATAACTTAATGTTGGCTGAGTCGATTCGGCTGCATGCAGCGTATGGCGCGGGGGATCAATTGCAGTGGGAGGAGGCCACGATTACAGTGTTCGCGACGCCGGGCCACACGGATGGCAGCCTTGCTTATCAGGTGGACGTGGACGGCCAGCGCTTTATCTTCTGCGGCGATACGATCTATGCCCCTGGTCAGCTTTGGGACTTGTACAGCCTGCAAAAACAAGATCAGACCAGTACGGATTATCACGGTTTTCTGGGCGACCGTAAACGGCTGCTGCAAAGCCTGGATCAGCTAGTCGCCCAGCAGCCAGCAGCCTTGATCCCAACGCATGGGGTGATCATGCACGAACCAGCGTTAGCCGTCGCACAGTTGCGCCAGGGGATCGAGCAGGCGTATGATCGCTATGTGGCGATTGCAGCGCTGCGCCACTATTTCCCATGGGTATTCAGTGAATTCGTTGGGCGCGCCGACCATATGCCGATCCGCCCCGGCAAACCGGTGCCGGACTTTTTGCGTCACTTTGGCACCACCTGGATGATGATTGCCGCCAACGGCGAAGCCTTGGTGATGGACTGTGGTAGCCCGGCGATTGTCAAGACGCTGCAACAGTGCCAGGCCGACGGCGAAATTACGCAGGTAACCGCCTGCTGGGTGACGCATTATCACGATGATCATGTGGATGCAATGCCGGAATTTCAGGC
>JBBRVA010001128.1:0-1524 GCA_038247295.1 Caldilineales bacterium
AAAGGAGAATCCTATGTTTAACGGACTTGACCATCTGGCGATTGTTGTGCCGGATACCGAAGCCGCGCTGAAGATCTGGCGCGACAAATTTGGCTTTCCTGTGCTCTTCAGCGAAGCGGTCAACAACAACACCGCCTTGCTCACGCATTTAGATTTGGGCAATACACACTTGCAACTTGTGCAGCCGCTCGTCGCCGAGTCACCCCTGTGGGCTTGGCTCAAGGCCAACGGACCCGGGCTGCATCATTTCTGCTTGAAGGTAGACGATGTCGGCGCGGCCTTTGAAGAGACCAAAGCCCTCGGTCTGCCGCCGGGTGAACCCGCGCCGCATCAAGGCCCCAAGGGCAAGCGCGCGCTGTTTCTGGACCGTACGGCTAGCGATAATGTGCTGGTCGAGTTGACCGGGGCGTAGAGGCATTGCTGGGCGTGACGATAGCTTAACCAATCGGTAGACCCAAAGCAAAGGTGCGTGGCCATAAAAGCCACGCACCTTTGCTTTTCAGTTCTCTGGCCAAAATTCACCAATTTCTAAAATTGCATTCCAAGTCGCGAAGGATTACTACCTTACATTGCGATTAATTATAGAGAACAAAATTCATTATCGAAAGTTGTGGTATAATTTACAGAAAATTGAGGGTAGGCAGTCTGTACTATCGTGTGTTAGGTTTAAACTTCTAATTGCCCCAACTATACCGGACAGAAAGCGCCCTACCTATACGTACTATCATCGTGCCGTTCAAAGCTTCGATCACTGTCATCAGTAGCTGATTGACCTCACAAACCTAGCAGAATAGAAATGCACAGTGGCACGCCGTGGGCGGCTTTCCGTAACAACCTGTGTGACTGTGTGCCTACTTGCGAAGTTGTGGTTGCCCGCCAGAGTGATGATAAAGTAAATTGTACCAACGATCGATCTAAACCAAGAGGAGTTAGTTTTGCAAGCCACACAGGTTGAGACACTGGCCATTTTGCGCACGCTCGTCGGTTACTTGGGCGAACAAAACCAGTATGGCTGGTGGCAGAGCTCGTTTTTTGGACCAGGCAGCAAGGCATTTCTGGCACCTGTCTTTGGGAAAACGCAACTGCTGGCGCAGTGCAACGGGGTTACACGCGCGGCGGCATTGATCCACGATGAGCGCATTGGTGTGGGGCATGTTTATCATCTCTTCCGCCTGCCCGAAGATATGGAGCAGAGTCTGCATCAGGCATTGCATGATCCAGTGTTAACCAGCAAAATTGGGTACCTGGTGACCGATCAAGCGACGGCACTGACTGAATTGCGTAGCATGCGCAATCCATCCCCTGCGGAAGGGATTGGGCCAACCCGCATTGGCACCATCCAGCAGTTACGTTCCTTTGAGCAATGGGCGGTGGCCGCGGCCCATTACGTGCGGGCATTCGAGCATAGTATTCAAATCTACCCATACTTTTCCATCGCTGTTTCATGACGACAACCTACACCACCCAACTGGGCGCGGGCCTAGGTCTGATTGACGAGACATTGGTCTTGCTTGACCTCTGGCA
>JBBRVA010001129.1:0-1507 GCA_038247295.1 Caldilineales bacterium
GCCTCGGGAATGTCGACCGATAACCCTTCGCCACCGGTTATGCCCTCGCGTTCGAACACCGCGCGCCGGTGCAGGTCTTCGGCCACCTGGATGGCGACTTTGGAGGGCATGCAGCCAACGCGCGCGCAGGTTGTGCCCAGCTCACCACCACCGATGAGGACGTAGCTCTCGGTGTAGCGGCTAACGGTAGAAGTGGCAGTGAGTCCGGCGCTGCCGGCGCCGATGATGGCGACATCAACCTTGCGTTCCATGGGTAGTGACCTCTAAGTGTGGGTGATTTTTTCGGGCGTCTTGGTGGGTCACCTAAGACGCCGACATTGTAGATAGAGTAACAACTAGGGATAGCTCACTGCTTTGATGTTAATTAAGGCTATGTAACCGTTCAATATTGGTCTATGTTATATCCATCTGAATCAAGCAGATAGGTGTTGCGATGAACCCTAAGGATTTCCGGAAGTTGTCGGCTTCGGTGAAGGCGCTGACTCCGCACCAGCGTCAAGTGCTGATGGATCGGTTGCAGCCTGACGCACAGACGTCTGCGTTCTTCAACCTGGTGGAAAACCGAGTATCCGAGAAGCCGGCCTGCCCGCATTGCGGGCACAAGACGGTTTCTCGGTGGGGTTTCGCCAACGGCTTGCAGCGCTATCGCTGCGGTGCCTGCCGGGCGACCTTCAATGCCCTGACCGATACGCCGCTGGCTGGACTTCGGCACAAGGCGAAGTGGATTGACTACGCAAAGCAGTTGGCTGAGGGCGCGAGTGTGCGTAAAAGCGCCGCCGCAGTTGGCGTGCATCCCAACACGGCTTTCCGCTGGCGCCACCGGTTTCTGAGGTTGCCCAATGGCCAGCAGGCGACCCGCCTGGCGGGGATCGCTGAGGCAGACGAAACCTACTTCCTTGAATCGCAGAAGGGCAAAAGGCAAGGGCTGGCGCGGGCACCCCGCAAGCGGGGTGGCAAAGCCAGCAAGCGCGGCACGTCTGAAGAACAGACCGCTGTGCTGATCTGCCGGGACCGGACGGGAAACACCGCGAATTTCATACTGGAAAAAGCCGACAAGGAACACATTGGCGCTGTGCTCAAGCCGCTCTTGGCGGCTGATGCCATTCTGTGTACCGATGGCGCAAGATCCCTGGCTGCCGTCGCCAAAGAGATGGGTATCACGCACCGCCCCGTCAATCTGGCATCTGGTCAGCGTGTCGTCGCGGGTGTTTATCATGTCCAGAACGTCAATGCCTACGACAGTCGGCTGAAGGAATGGATGCGCCGATTCCACGGTGTGGCCACCCGTTACTTGGGCAACTACTTGGGCTGGAGACGCCTCATCGAGCGACACAACAGGGACATTTCATCCACCAATTTCCTGCGTGCCGCTTTGGGAATGGATGGACTTCAACATGTTACGGTTACATAGCCTTTATTAAAACTCAAACCACCCGAAATGCCTCAAATTGCTATGGTGATTCATGCACCTCATCCGCTACCATAGCTTACGGAAGTACCCAACTTA